>NZ_CAJNOB010000023.1 GCF_905250085.1 Candidatus Methylacidithermus pantelleriae | reverse complement strand
GCTTGGGGAGGGAGGGCCAAGAGGCGAAGTGTAGCTTCCACGGCGTCAGCGATAAAGGTAAAATCCCGAAGGGCTTGTCCATGGCCAAAAAGCCGAATGGGTTCGTCTCGAAAGAGAGCTCGAGTGAAGGAAAAGTAGGCCATATCGGGTCTTCCCCAGGGTCCGTAGACCGTAAAGTAACGAACCCCGGTGGTCGGCAGCTGGTACAAGTGACTATAGGAAAAAGCCATGAGCTCGTTGGCTCGTTTTGTGGCTCCGTAGAAGCTTAGAGGTCGATCCGCTGGCAAATCCGTGGAGAGAGGTTTATCCATCTTCACCTCACCGTAGACAGAGCTAGAGCTTGCATACAGTAAATGAGGACATCCGGAAATCCGGCACGCTTCCAGTAACTGTGTAAAGGCCACTAGATTGCAATGGGCGTAGCGTAGGGGGTCTTTGAGGCTATGTCGGACACCGGCTTGGGCCGCCATGTGGATCACGCGGTCAAAGGGACCCCACGAACGGAAAACTTCTGCCGCTGCCTCCGGCTCAGCCAGATCGAGCTGGCGGAACCGGAATTGGCCGAAGGTCTGGAGCTTGTCCAACCGAGCCCTCTTCCAGTGGGGAGGATAGTAGGCGTTGAGATCATCTACGCCAAAGACGCAATGACCTTGTTCGAGGAGCTTTTGAGCGATGAAAAAACCCAAAAAGCCCGCACAACCGGTAACAAGAATTTTCAAACTTTCCGTTTCGTTCGTCAGTTGGTGAAAGGATTGGCTCGTAAGTGTTCTTTACCTTCGCTGGTGAGTTAGCTCTAGTTTTCTTTTGGGTTTTGTAGCTAGGGAAACTTCTCGAACGAGCTTGGTTCGAGCCAAAGCGCACCCGATTGTTCCTCCTAGCAAGGGTCCTTCCCGAGGAAAACGGGGCTCATGGGCACCGCCCGGTTACGGTAGGACCAGGGTTTTTATTGTAGACTTTCAAGACTGAGAGTTCAATAGCTTGGGTCGGTCGCCTGGCCAAATCCGGTCCCTGGGACTCTTGCTCTCCTTTCCTGGATTTTGTGGCCGAGTGTCTTTTGGCGTTTAGGCAAAAGCCACCCAAGCCTCTTTTTACGCGAGCTGAGTCGTTTGATATCCTTGTCGCGCCACTGGCGTTTTGGCCTAGGAGAAGGACGGGCCTTGGCTTGGAGGCCCCCGGCCCGTCACTTAGCTTTTGGGCCTCCCACAAAGGGCCAGAATCACCTCTTTGTTGAGGAATTTCCGCTGGGTTATAAGAAAGCCATGGCGCCTCACCTGATTGGCAGGGTGATCGGGCGAGAAGAGTCCATTCCCTGGGGCGATGGAAGCCACAAAGCCGCTAGGAGAGCTCCAGGACAACCGAAAGCTTGCGTTGGGCCGGTTCGGAGGCCAAAAAAGAGGAAGTGGAGCAAAAGTTCCTATGCCTGCTTGGGCCTGCCGATCCAGGTGAGAGAATGTTTTTCTTGCCCTTGGTTACCGAACCGAGAGGAGCCTGGCGGCCGATCTCTTTTTTCCTTTTTCTTCCATTATGAGCGAAACTCTTGCTGAAGCTTCCTTTTCGCTGCCAGAATGGACCCAACGACCCCTGGAGCGCCTGATCGATCAGTGGCAACAATCCGATGGGACGGCTCGCTTCTGGGCCTGTGACTCCACCCTTTGGACTGGGCGGGACGAAGGGGCTTGGATGGGATGGTTGGACCTTCCCGATACAGAATGGGCTAACCTGCCCCGGTACCGCGCCTTATCTCGTGAACTTCGAGAGGAAAGAGTCAAACGGATCGTTCTTCTGGGAATGGGAGGGTCTAGCCTCGGAGCAGAAGTCCTGGCGAAAGTACTGGGCCAAGAAGCCCAGTTCGCCCGTTTCGAAGTTTTGGATTCTACCCATCCAGAGGTCATCCGGAGGGTGGCGGACTCCCGGGGTCTAAAAACCCTCTATATCGTTTCGAGCAAGTCGGGAACAACGCTCGAACCGAATCTGCTTTTTTCCTATTTCTTTGAAAAAGTTTCCCAGGAAGAAAGCGAACCTCCGGGCCGCTCCTTTGTGGCGATTACCGATCCCGGCTCCCCGTTGGAAGTCCTAGCAGCTCAAAAAGGTTTCCGGGCTGTTTTTTATGGGGTTCCCTCCGTGGGGGGGAGATACTCCGTGCTTTCAGCCTATGGCCTGGGAGCCACAGCTCTGGCCGGGATCGAGCCTGAGCCGGTCCTTGAAAAGGCTCGCCAGATGAGGGATCTTTGTCGCAACACGCAAAGCGTCGAGAACAATCCCGGGATCTACCTTGGGATTGTTCTCGGTTTTTTGGCTACCCAGGGGAAAGATAAGGTAACCATTCTTACCAGTCCCTCCTTAGCAAGCTTCGGAGGATGGCTGGAACAGCTTTTAGCAGAATCCACCGGGAAGGACGGAAAGGTTATTCTGCCTCTCACGGGTGAGGAACTGGGAGAGCCAGACTCCTACGGAAAGGACCGGGTTTTTGTCTCCATCACCCTCCCGTTTGAAACGAGCACGGAGCTAGAGGCAAGACTCCAAGCGCTTGCTCAAGCGGGGCACCCAACGATCCGTTTCCGGTGCAAGGAAAAGAAGGATCTTGGGGGGGAATTTTTCCGGTGGGAAGTTGCCACGGCGGTCGCTGCTTCTTTTTTGAAGATTCATCCCTTCGACCAGCCTGATGTGGAAGCTTCCAAAGCGGCAACGCGCCGTTTTGCCGAAGCCTATGCTCAAACGGGTCGTCTTCCAGAATCTTCCCCTTTGTGTAGGCAAGACGGGATTGAGCTTTTCCTACCGCAGCGAGATCAACCGGTGGATACAGGACTCCTTTCCCACCCTAAGCCAGTCTCCAGGACGCTGCAAACCTATTGGGAGCGGATCCGCCCGGGCGACTATGTCGGTCTTCTTGCCTTTGTAGACCCGCGAGATCGGGTGATGGAATGCCTAGGAAAGATCCGGGAGAAGATTCGACGGACGAAAAGGGTGGCCACCTGCCTTGGAATTGGGCCCCGTTACCTGCATTCCACCGGGCAGGCCTTTAAAGGAGGTCCCAACACCGGTGTTTTCCTTTTGGTTACGACAGGGAACGAGGGAAGCGAGCTTGCGATTCCAGGCCAGCCATTTGGGTTTGGTACCATCCATCGGGCACAGGCGCTGGGGGACTTTGAGGTCCTCGCCGAGCGAGCTCGGAGAGTCGTGCGGCTCCATTTGGTCGACTCCCGGCCAGAACGGTGGGACCAATTGTGGCGTACGGTGGATGAGAGCTTCTCTTTAGCGTAAGAAGGATGGGGCGTGTCATGGAAGTGGGTTTTGTTGGTCTAGGGCGGATGGGTTCCAACATGGTGCGACGACTTCTGGCCGGAGGTCACCGGGTGGTCGTGTACGACGTTCGAAAGGAAGCCATGGAGGAAGTGGCTCGGGAAGGGGCCATTCCAAGCCAGGGATGGGAAGATGTCACTCAAAAACTTTGCCCTCGCCGCGTCGTATGGGTCATGGTTCCGGCCGGCGACCCTACCGAATCGGCGCTGCGAGAGTTGTCCCAGTACCTGGAGGAGCGTGACATTGTGATTGACGGAGGCAACAGCTACTTTGAAGACACCCAGCGACGAGCCCAGGAGCTGGCCGCCCGAGGCATTGTCCTTCTGGACGTCGGGACCAGTGGGGGAATCTGGGGACGAGAAGCAGGATATTGTCTTATGGCCGGGGGACCCAAGGAAGCCTTTGACTATGTGGAGCCCTTGCTTCAGACCCTTGCCCCCGGGCTGCCAGCCGCTCCACGGACCCCCGGCCGGACCGGAGCTCCTGCTTCGGAGGAACTTGGTTATCTTTGGTGCGGCCCTAGCGGCACCGGGCACTTTGTGAAGATGGTCCATAACGGCATTGAATACGGTCTTATGCAGGCGTATGCAGAGGGTTTTGATTTGTTGAGCCAGGGGCATCGGGCATTGGGGGATCTGTGTCCCCAGCTTCCCTTGGCTCGCATTGCCGAACTGTGGCGCCGGGGGAGCGTGATTCGCTCGTGGCTTTTGGATCTGGTCGCTATGGCTCTCCACGAGGATGCGCTTCTTTCCCGTTACACAGGGATCGTGGAAGATTCCGGAGAAGGAAGATGGACTCTTTCGGTTGCCCTCCGGCTGGCGGTGCCGATGGAGGCGATCTCCTCTTCGCTCTTTCGGCGCTTTCGTTCCCGCCAGGACCACCCGTTTTCCGAAAAAATGCTCTCGGCTATGCGACAAAAGTTTGGAGGCCACATCGAACGGCCGACGGGTGGATAAGAAAAAGACGAGGACAAAAGGGGGGTATTTTCCGGACCGGGAGAAACAAAGCCAGGAGCATGCGGTTTCTTTTGGCCAGTTGGGGTTCGCTTGGAGATCTTTTTCCTTTCCTGGGTTTGGCCCAAAAGCTCCAAGCTCGAGGGCACGAGGTTCTACTGGTAGGACCGTCGGGCTGGGAAGAGCACACAGAGCGCGCCCAGGTCCCGTTTGTTGCCGCAGCCCCAGATCCCTGGGCGCTCCGGGAGGTTGCCCAGCTATGGAGCCAGCGCCGGTGGGGTCTAGAAGCCCTGGAAGCTCTGGTGGAAAAGGGAGCCTATGCGGCAGCCCTTTCCATGGCCAAGGCTCTTCTTCAACTGGCTCCGGAGTACGATTGCCTTGTCGCCCACCACTTCGCTTTCGGGGGCGCTTTTGCAAGCCAGCGTGCCGGTCTTCCCTGGGTAACCGTGTGCCTTTCCCCGGTCGCAACCCCTTCCGGAGGGCTGCCACCCCCCGTTTTTCCGAAGCTGCCTCTTCCCTTTTTTTGCCGGCAAACCCTGTGGAAGATGGCCGCCGGCTGGATTAGCCGTCGTTTTGACCCTGGGTTTAACCGGCTGCGACATAGCTTGGGTCTTCCCCCCGCCAGGGGTGTGCTCTATGACTACTCACCGAAACTGGTTCTCCACCTCTACAGCCGGATCCTTTTTTCTCCTTCCCAGGACTGGCCTTCCCATCACCGGATTTGCGGGTATTCTTTCTATGAAAACGAATGCGAGGTTTCTCCTGAGCTTTTGGCGTTTATGGAAAGAGGGTCTCCTCCATGGGTTTTTACGCTAGGAAGCACCATGGTGGCGCGCCCAGGGAGATTTTATGTGGAAGCCTACGAGGCGGCGAAGCTCTCAGGAGTCCGGGCTGTGCTTTTGACCGGACCAGAGACCCAACAAAGATTCCCTCCCGATCCCCAGATCCTGGTCCTGGCCAGAGCCCCTCACAGCTGGCTTTTTCCGCGCTCGTTGGCTGTAACCCATTGCTGTGGTGCGGGAACCCTCTCCAAAACTCTCCGGGCGGGACGACCATCCGTCTTTTGTCCCTGCCTCTTCGATCAGCCTATTCATGCTCGATTAGGAGAACTCCGCCATTTCGGCGTGACCCTTTCGTCTCAACAATGGAATGCCCGGAGATTTGCCCAAGCGCTGGACCGGGCGTTAACCCCAGAGATCGTTCAGAGCGTGCGCCGAGCCCAAAGGGAATTGGAAAAAGAAAATGGAGCCCAAACAGCTAGCCAGCTCCTGGAAGAATTTGCCGCCAGTGAAAAGCCCTGGAAAGGCTTTCAGTTTGGACAGGCACGACTCGAACCTCCGCATGCACCAGCTACCCGTCCGGTCCCTATCGCAGGAAACGACGAAGCCTAGACTTGGCTCTTCGCTAAAGGAGATCCTGGCCCTTTTTTGGGACGCCGGAGAGGGTTGGGTCCGGCATCGCTGCTCAAGCTTAGGGGCTGCCCTTTCCTGCTACATTCTTTTTTCCTTCATCCCTCTTGTGGTCATGACCGTGGCTCTGGTAAGTGTGACCGTCAGCCAGAAGGCCGGCCGCGAGTTTATGGAAATCTTGCGCCAGATGATCGGGGAGGAAGGGATCACGCTTCTCAAAGACGCAGCCTCTCGGGCGTCGGAACTTTGGAAAAATCCCCAGGCCGCATGGGCAACGGCCCTGTCCCTTTCCTTGGGCGCCTCGGGAACCTTTTTAGAGCTGCAAGATGCCCTTAACCTCATTTGGGAACTGGAGCCCTGCCCTCCTCGAGGACTCGGGGACGTGCTTCGACGCCGGGCCAGTTCCTTTGTCATCGTGTTGGGAAGCGGTCTACTCTTGTGGATCTCTTTAGTTGCGACCACCGCTTTAGGTGGAATGGAAGGGATTTTTACTAGGTTTTTGCCGGAACTCCATCTCCCCTGGCTGATCTCGGTGGTGGCCTTTGTCCTTGGTGTGCTCGTCTTTGCCACCGTATACCGGACACTCCCCGATGCACACGTGCGATGGCAAGACGTGTGGTTGGGAGCTACGATCACAGCAGTTTCGATCATGGCAGGGAAATCCCTTCTCTGGTTTGCCTTGCGCCGAAGCGCATTGGCCTCGTTGTACGGAGCCGCCGGAAGCGTAGTTCTTTTCCTTTTGTGGATTTACTATTGCTCTCAAATTTTTTTCTTTGGAGCAGAGCTTACCCGTGCTTGGGCCCAACGGCTGGGGAGCTGGAATTCCAAGCCAACCCATAAGGATTCTGAAAAACCCCGGTACTAGAACTCCGCAACCAATCCGATGAGAAAAACCTTCCCGCTGGCCAGGGCTCTTCTGTGGAGAACCGGGATGTTTCTCTCTTTTGTGGCTTGGCTAGCTCCTTTTTCACCCCGCTCTACGCTGGCCGCTCCCTTTCCACTCCCCAAGGGTGTCCGGCAGGGGCCTTCTGTAGAAGGGATCACCGAGTATGACCTCCCCAACGGGCTTAAGGTGCTCCTTTTTCCGGATCCAAGCCGGCCCACCATCACGGTTAACGTCACCTACTTGGTGGGTTCCCGAAACGAAAGCTATGGGGAGACCGGGATGGCCCATCTTTTGGAACACATGCTCTTTAAGGGAACTCCCCGTCATCCCCACATTCCCCAAGAGCTCACGGAACACGGAGCCAAACCCAACGCCACCACATCCTGGGATCGAACCAACTTTTTTGAAACCTTTCCCGCCACAGACGCCAATCTCGATTGGGCTTTGGATTTAGAAGCCGACCGGATGGTCCATGCAATCCTCCGAAAGGATGAGTTTGAGCGGGAGATGACCGTGGTTCGAAACGAGTTTGAGATGGGGGAAAACGCTCCGTGGTCCGTTCTTTTTAAGCATCTTATGGCCGCCGCCTACCGGTGGCACAACTATGGCAAACCGGTCATCGGAGCTCGCTCTGATATTGAAAACGTTTCCCTTGACCGCCTGGCTGCGTTCTACCGGCGCTATTACCGGCCGGACAATTGCGTGCTCATCCTTTCGGGAGCTTTTGACCCAGGCCATGCTCTTGCACTTGTCGTAAAACACTTTGCTACGATCCCGCGTCCCTCAGGCTCCCTCCCTCAGACCCATACAGAGGAGCCTTCCCAGGAAGGTCTCCGCCGGGTGGTCGTGGAACGGGCAGGAGGAACTCCGCTTGTGATGGTGGGGGTCCATATCCCGGCCGCTTCCCACCCGGACATCGCCCCGCTGGAAGTCCTTGCCGACGCGCTGGGAGATACCCCCTCTGGACGGCTCTATCACAAGCTTGTAGAGACCCAAAAAGCTAGTTCCGTCGGCGATGACGTCCTGGCATTGCGGGAGCCTGGCATGGCGGTTTTTTATGCTGAAGGCCCGGCCGGATCTGACGCGCACCTTTTGGAACAAGGCATTCTTCAAACGCTGGACGAAGCCATGCGCTCACCGCCGAGCGAGGAAGAAGTGGCGCGCATCCGGCGAAAACTTTTAAAGGAAATGGAACTTGCGCTAGCGAATTCGGAACGCATTGGCCTTTACTTGAGCGAATTCATTGCTGCAGGTGACTGGCGGCTTTTTTTTCTTCGACGTGACTGGTTAGAGAAAGTCAGCGCAGCCCAAGTGGCCCGAGTGGCTAGAACGTATTTGCCCGAAACGAACCGTACCGTAGCTGTTTATGTCCCGGCTGCTCAAGTCGCCCGGGTCGAGATTCCTCACGCCCCGGATTTAGCAGCTCTTCTCCGCGATTACCGGGGTAAAGGTGAGATAGAACCGGGAGAAGCTTTGGATCCGGATCCTAGTTCCCTGGAAGCGCGAATCCAACGGGCCGTTGTTAGCCCGGGAATAGCAACAGCCGTTCTCACCAAGCGCACGCGGGCGGACCTTGTACATGCCTGCCTTTCGCTCCAGTGGGGAACCGAGCGAAACCTACGAGGAACTTCCACCGTCGCACGCTTGGCAGCCCACATGCTGTCGCGGGGTACTACCCAGCATAGCCGGCAAGAACTGGAGGATGAGCTAGACCGGCTAAAGGCTCGGGTTTCCTGGAGCTCGGAACCCGGGGGGATCACGGTGCAAATGGAGTCCCCTCGCACCACGTTTTTCCGCCTGCTCGAGCTCGTCACGGAAATGTTGCGAAAACCCTCCTTTAGCTCGTCCGAATGGGAACAACTCAAAGCAGAGGAGCTTACCGAGCTTGAGCAAGAAAGGAGCGAACCGACAGAGGTAGCTTACCGGGAGGCCCTGCGCCATATGAACCCGTACCCCCAGGGTGATGTGCGTTACGTTCCAACCTTTGAGGAAGAAATCAAGGAGGTGCAGAAGGTCTCCTTAGAAGAAGCTAAGGCGTTTTACGGGAGGTTTTACGGGGCCAACCACGGAGAGGTTTCCGTGGTGGGCAACCTAGGCCTTACCCAAGTGAGCCAAAAACTCCAATCCCTTTTCGGAGGATGGGAATCTCGAGAACCCTTTGAGCCCATTTTCCACCCGCTCGTCCAGAACCAAACGCTACGAAAGGTGCTCCCGATTCCAGATAAACCCAACGCCGCATTTGTGGCTTGCCAGGCTCTAGCCCTTTCGGATGAAAACCCGGATTACCCCGCGCTCGTTCTGGGGACCTACATTCTTGGTGGTGGGTTTCTTAGCTCTCGGCTGGCGCTACGCATCCGCGCTCAGGAGGGACTGAGCTATCACGTGGGGGCTCACCTTGAGTTAACCCCGAAGGACTCTACCGCACTCTTTCTTGCCAGCGCCATCGCCGCACCACAAAACGTTGCCAAGGTGGAAAAGGCGTACTTTGAAGAAGTCACTCGAATACTCAAGGAAGGGGTCCGGAAGGACGAACTGGCCAAGGCCCAGGAAGGCTGGCTCCAAATGCGAAGATTATTGCGATCGAACGATCGGGAGCTAGCGACGCTTCTGGCCACCAGAGCCCGATGGGGACGCACTTTGGCTTGGGATGGAAAGCTGGAAGCACAAATCCGAAATCTCTCCGTAGCTGAAGTCACGGCCGCTCTACGGAAATATCTGGATCCAAACCGGATGAGCGTGTTTCTTGCCGGGGATCTTGCGCGCTTGAAAACAGCGCTCGTCCCGATCCTCTCTCCTCCTGGCCTTGCGAGGGAGCGCCGGGGATTTTTACTGAATGTTCCTACCGGGCCCTACGCCACTTTCTCCCCTGCATGGGAAGCCTGGTAACCAAAAAGCTTTTCCAATTCTGCCTGCAACGCAACTTGCCGGAGCAAACCCAAAAGACGCCGGCTGGCTTCCTCTTCTGCCCATCTCGCAAGAAAAACCAGGTCAAAACGCTCTTCCTGCAACGGTAAAAAACCTAGTCCCAAAACCCGAGCCACCGGTTCGATGGTGATCCCGCAATCGGCCACTCCCAGAAGGACCCGTTCTCCTACCTCCCGGTGATTTTTGGCCAACGGTGCCCAGGCAAGCGAAGCCATTTCAATTCCTTCCCGCGCCGCCTCCCTTTCCAAAAGCCGTTGAGCCCCCGACCCTGGCTCCCTGGGAACGACACGCACTTTCTTGCGGGCGATGTCCGCCACCCGGGAAATACCGAGCGGATTGCCAGGGGCTACGGCAAGACCGGCCTTCCACCGAACCAGTTCTACTGCAAGAAACCGCTGCGAACCCAGCATTTCCTCGACAAAAGGCAGGTTGAATTCCCGGCGAGAGTCGTCCCAAAGGTGCATCCCCGCTGCATGAATCCAACCCCTGGCCAAGGCCTGCAGCGCAAAAAAACTCGAACGTTCCAGCCAGAGACTTCGCTGCCAGGGAAACAAGCCATTAAGTCGTTGAATGAGAAAACCCAGGACGGGGGCACAACCTGCCACCACAATCCCTTTTTGCAAGGAACCCGAACCCTCGGAGAGCTGAACCAAAAGCCCTGTCTTTCCTTTTTCCTTCACCCATCCGCACACAAGTCCTGGCGAAGCCACTACCTCCGAAGGTTCCAGCGGATGCGCTACCCAGTGATCTCCCATCCAGCCGAGCGCTACCGGTTCCTCCGGGAGAGGGTCCCGGAAACTTGCCCAGTCCGCCGGCACGGGATCTGTCTCCATGGGCTGACCAAAGAGCTCCTCCACGGTGGTCCCAAGCAACCGGGCTAGCCGCAGGGCAAGGGCCACCGAAGGTACCGCACGCCCTTGTTCAATCGAAGCAAGGCTTTGACGGGCAATCCCCACCCGCCGGGCGGCTTCCAATTGGGAAATTCCCAGGGAAATTCTGCGGTCACGAAGCTGGGTCACACGCTTTTCTGGGAATAACGTAGCTGGTTTCACCCGCATCCATCTCCACCGGTCATCGGGTTCCTCTTCCCTCTTTCGGGAGTGACGTTGATCAGGGAGAAAAGACCCCCCTTTTCCCCATGCCCGGACTCCCTTCTCTTGGCCGCACTTCCTCCCGGGGGGAGAAGCCGATTGTTTAGGCCGGCCAAGACTTGCCAAGCCCTTGGTTTCCTTCCCTGGGCACGAAAAAACCTCCTATTCCAGGGGAGACCTTCTGGGCCAAATACTCCAAAAGATCCTCGATGGCAACACGCTCTTGGGCCATCGTATCTCGATCGCGGACCGTCACGGTATTCCGGCGGCCAGCCAACGGCCCCGACCGAACACCCTCGAGCGTTTCAAAATCAATCGTAACACAAAACGGGGTCCCAATCTCATCCATTCTGCGGTAACGCCGCCCGATGGAGCCCGCCTCATCATAGGCCGTTTTGTAAAACCGTCGAAGCCAGCTTGCCACTTCCTGAGCCTTGGCAACCAATTCCGGGCGGTTCCGAAGAAGGGGCAACACCCCTACCTTGATCGGTGCAACCCTGGGAGAAAGCCGGAGAACGGTCCGCACCTCTTTCCCTCTCTCCCCATCCTCCTTAACCTCCTCCTCATTGTAAGCCTCGCATAAAAGAGCCAGCACCGTCCGGTCAACCCCCCCGCTGGGTTCGATCACATGGGGCACAAACCGGGTCTGGGTCTCCTCATCAAAGTAGTCCAACGGTTTGCCGCTGCCCCGCGCATGCTGGACCAGGTCATAGTCGGTGCGATACGCAATCCCTTCCAGCTCGTGAGTCCCAAAAGGAAACTCGTATTCGAGATCGTAGGTCTTTTGCGAGTAAAAGGCTCGTTCCGATTCTGGGACATCCCGCACACGAATTTTACTCCTGGGAAGCCCAAGGGACTCATACCAGGCCAAACGCTCCTCTTTCCACCGTTCCAAAAGTTCTAACCCGGTGCCCGGTTTCACAAAATATTCCACTTCCATTTGTTCAAACTCTCGCGATCGAAACGTGAAATGGCGCGGGTTAACCTCATTGCGAAACGCTTTGCCGATTTGAGCAATTCCAAAGGGGAGTTTTTTGCGGGAAACCTCCAAAACATTGCGAAACTGCACAAAGATGCCCTGCGCAGTTTCCGGACGCAGGTAGACAGTCTCGGCGGATTCCTCCACCGGACCCAGCTGGGTTTTGAAGAGAAGGTGAAACCGTCGGGGCTCGGTTAGCGGAGCCCCGCACTGGCCAGGATGGAATTTCGGACGCAGCGGGCAAAAGACCGCACCCAGCTCGTCAGTCCGGAACCGGCTGTGGCATTCCTTACATTCGACCAGCTCGTCGACAAATTGACCCTCATGACCGCTGGCCTGTAACACGGCACGATGGGTTAGGATCGCAGAATCTAACCCCACGATGTCATCCCGGTACTGGGTCATACAAACCCACCAGTACTCCTTAATGTTCCGCTTGAGCTCGACCCCTAAAGGGCCATAGTCCCACACACCGGCTAGCCCACCATAAATCTCGCAGGAAGGGAAAATGAACCCCCTGCGCTTGCACAGAGCCACCATTTTGTCCATGAAAGAGGTTTCCTTCACAAAGGAAAGCTTAGGATAGGGTTCTTCCCCTGCAAAGGCAAGAAGACGGCTCTTCAATAGCTCAGTCCCGAACCGCACCGTTCCTACACCCATAGAGAACCGTTCCCCTAGTAGGGAGGATCGTCTGGGAGGCCGACCCAAGAGTCCTGCCGACAATTCGCGTGCGGGGGTTTGACTGCCAAAGCCAGGGTTGGCGTCCCCGTCCCGCGTTTTCGGGGACAGAGGCGCGGGAGGGGGAGTCGACCCTCTCCCTAACCGGGGATGCGCTCCTTGCGCCGCTTAGAGTCTTTTGCAAGTCCCCGCCATAGAAACGACCACACAGGCTTTGTCGGATTCCTTGCGCGTAGGGCGAAGGTGACCTAACCACCCTCTGTGTGGGGTTACACCTGCCTCTCGCACGGATAACGCGTCCCGAGAGACACAATCCTCTCACGGCGAGGGGGGGACCGAGGCCCGCGCTCTCGGAAAAACTTGTGCCATGACGGCGCGCATGGTCGACCACGCCCATCAAAGACGCGTAGGCCAGATCCACTTCGATCCCCTCGACTCCGGCAGCAAAACAAGCTGACTTTGAACCATCGCGATCGCCTTGGCGTAAAGCCAAAAAAGAAAACGAGCGGGCCCAAACGCAATCCACCGACTCAAGCTTGAGCTCCGTCTTGGGAAGATCCCATGGTTCGATCAGAAGCGCCTTGCCCGATTCACCACAGGCCTGGGCGATCTCTTTGCACGTGCCAATAACAATCGCTTTGACCTGCTCCTCCCTCTTGCCATGATCCGGCGGATTGCCAGGAGATTGCCCGAACGCTCCCTTTCGGCCAAGGCAAGATGATTTTCGTTGCCCTCGATGCTTCCCAACACCCAGCACCCCTTTTCGGTCTTGCACGAAGCGGTCGCCCAAGCACGGATCCTCCTGCGGGACGCCTTTCCCCCTCTTTTTTGCTTGTCCCGGGCACGATCCGGCTGGCCGAGAGGGGTCTAGAGAATCGCTTTCTATCCGTAGGCAAAACGCACGCCCTCACAAACCAGGTATCCGCTCGGGCTTTCCCATCCGGCCGGCAGCCCGCAACCGCAAAGCCGATAGGCTCCCGTCCGTGGATACTGTGACTCGGCAGGACGAGTTGCCGGGGGCTCGTCCTTCGACCCCAGCATAGAGAACTGGCTCCCCCATTCCGCCTGCCAATCCCTTTTCCCGTCCGCGTGACTGGCGTGCTGGTTTTCTTCCAAGGAAAACTCTTTACGGAAACAAACGGCGAAACCCGAAAGACAAACGCACCCGGTTGCGACTCCTCTTCTCCCAGGAGGGCGTCAAGCTTGGTGGGAAAAGGATGGCAAAGCCACCCGCTTTTTTTTCGTGCAAAACGTTCGATCCGGGCATCTTCTCCTCAAGCGTGCGGAATTAGCTCTTGCGCTCTTTCCAGATCCCCTCCTTAGCTTCCACAATCATCTGGGGTCGCTCTCCTTCCCGACCGAAACGGACCTTTCCTTGGAACTTAGACCCGGAGAATGTGGAACTATCCGGCCAGTCAAGCCAAACCGCCACAGGAAGGATCAATGGCCGTCGTTAAACGGACACACAAACCCGCATGTCCGCAAAAAACACTCGGGCTCCCACCTCCCCAGAGAGCGCCGCATAGGTCTTCAAGCAACGCCCCCTGTTCGATCGTCACCTGCAACCGCCCCTGGTAAAGGGAAACGAGCAAGCTTGTCCATGCGATCGCTTCGAGCACCTTCTTGGCGCCGTTGTTGCGCGGATTTCTTCTCGTAAAGCCTGGCACAGAAGGAAACCATCACCCCACGGAGATCGCACACAAGATCGTCGGTCATCTCATTGGCATCCCCCAACAGGATGGATCGACCCTGCCTGGCCAATGCCGCCCAATCCCGCCTCCAGAGACTCGAAACTGAAATCCATTAGCCCGTTGCGCTACTCGGACCCCGATGACGCCCACCTTCCGATGAGAGACCTCCCCAACCCGAACCCTCTCCGATGCCCCTTTTCTCTCCGAGCCCACCTCCTCGCCGGCCTTGACGATCGGCAACCGTTTCCCTGAGAACCCATTCAGAGAACGCAAGCCAATTCCCTCTCTCCATCCGCTTTTTGATCGGCGCTACCACCACCCACGCGTAGAGGGCCACCCGATCGAGTAGCACCGCCTCCGCATGGCACGATTACCGCCCCGGTCGGCAACTATTCTGCAAGCACAGGCAACCCCCTCTCCTTCCAGATCCCCTCACCCGCCTTACAAGGCAACACCGTGCCGCTTGGGCCACGCATGTACCTTCATTCGGATATGCTCCCATCCCAAGCCTTATGTCTCCCTATGTGGCTTAACTGTCGGTAACCCTTGGGCTGCCACCGGAAGTTCCGACAGCCATCCCTCTTTTTCCCTTGGGGGAGGTGCTACAAAACCGGTAGGCTATTCCCTGGGGATCGGTTTGTAAGATCCTTGCCTTTATCCGCCGTGTCCCCCCCGCGGGAAACGTTTTGTAACCATGGTCGACTTTCAGCTGGGAACTGGCGCTATTTTCCGAAGGTTCTCCAAGTCACCCTGGATCCCCCCGATCTGGACATGGCCCGTGGTCGTTTTCGTTGGTCTCCTTTTTTCGCTGTGGTTTTTCGGCGTTCCCGAGCCGGTCCAACAAAGGATTCTCAGAAACCTGGAAACCCACGGAATGGCGATTACGGCCAGAACGATCCGGCTGAGCCCCACCGGTGCTCTCTTGTTGGACGAAGTCACCTTGTGGGATAGCCCTCACCACCGGATAGCCCTCCTTTCGGTCGATCACCTCCGGCTTGGATGGGTTTGGGAAACGGTGCGATCGGGAAAATGGGCATTGCGAACCATCACCGTTCGAAACGGAAGCATCCGGTGGCCGTTGGCGTCAGGGAAAAGCCTGGAACTCTCCCATGTCTTTGCCAAAGCTCATCTTTTGCCGGACCGGTTGGAACTGTGGGAAGCCCAAGGGCTCATCTTGGGTAAATGCCAGCTGATGGCCCGCGGAACCCTACGCTTGGCAGGCTGGCCGGTTTTCCGGAAAAATCAATCTGGAATGCCCCAGGCACGAGGCTGGGAACCGGTGGCTGAATGGCTCACCTCCTTTCTGGGAGCTTGGATCAGCCGCTCTCCCCTTACCCTACAGGTGGAATTTGAAGGCCAGAGCGATGACTTGCTCGGAAGCAAAGCTCGGTTTGTTCTCTCGGGCCAGGACGCCCGCTGGCATGGGATTACGCTCCGGGCCATCTCTCTGGAAGGAAATTGGGACAAGGGGGTCATGGAAATCCCCACCCTACGAGTCGATTTTGCCCCAGGATATTTGGAGCTTCACGCACGGGTCACGCTTAAGGAGCAAGTAGGTACGTTAGCCTTTTCCGCACAAACGGACCCGGAGAATTGGGCCGTCCTCTTGCCCGGACATCTTGCCAGATGGGTCCGGCACTTTCGTTCGACCCAGCTTGCCCAGATCGAGGGAAAGGCCCAGTTCCAGTGGAAGCCCGTATGGTCAGTTCGCTACGAAATGGGGGTGAGCTGGGAACGTTTCTGGTTTGGTGAAACGTTTTGGAACCGGTGGGAACTCTCCCTGGGCTCCGACGGGGAAAGGGTGATTATCCCAGAAGCACGGCTGGCCGGCAAGCTGGGAGAACTCAATGTTTCCCTTTTGCGACCCGCCCTGCATAGCCCTTGGGAGGGCCGGGTCACCAGCACCCTCCATCCTTCTGCCTTTCGCGGGCTTTCGGCAGCATGGGACCAAACCCTGGCACGGCTCCAGTTTCCGGGGGAAGGGCCGAGGATTGAGGCCGACATCCGCTTCGACCCCGCTAACTGGGACAAACTTGATCTGCGTGGACAGTTCCAGACCTCGTCGTTTTCCTTTAAGGGAGTGCGGGTTCTTTCCGCCCAAGGCCGTTTCGCATGGCAAGGAGGGCGACTAGCCCTTTGGGAGCTAAAAGTCGTGCGTCCCGAAGGGATCGTGGAAGGGGCCATGGAAGAGGATTTTCGTGCCCGGCTCCTCCTTCTCCACAAGCTCCATTCGACCGTCCACGTTCAAGAAGTCGCACCAGCTGTTGGAGAAAAATTCCCGCGTTACGTGGAGCCCTATCGGTTTACGAGCCCCCCCAACCTGTGGGTGGACGGCACGGTAGACCTCGACGAAAAACGGATCAAGCCGGCTACCCAGCTTTCCATTGATCTCCGTTCCGAAGGCCCCATGGAATATGACTTTTTAGGTAAAACGCTCTACCCTTCCGGCATCGCAGCCAAAATCACGATTTTGGGGCGTAAGCTCACCGTAGTGGTTCAAAAAGCCCGGCTCTTCGACGGGGAGTTACAGGGGACCATTGGGGTCGACCTCCTTGCCGAGCCTCCCTTTCAGGCCGTGTTTGAGCTTTCCCAAGCTGACTTCCAAAAGGTTCTTCTCACCTATTTCCGTTATGGGAAAAGCACGGGACGGATGCTACTGAAGGGAGAGGTTCGAGGGGTCATCGGAAAATTGAACACCCTCCAAGGAAAAGGGACCTGTGAGATTCACGGGGGATATCTCTTGGATATTCCCTTTCTGGGAGGGCTTTTTACGCTCATCGGACAAGCGTTTCCTTTCCTGAATCTTACGAGCGCAGGGGACGCACAGTGTGATTTTGAAATGGCCAACGGAGCCATTTCGACGCAACGACTCAAGATTACTAGCCCCATGCTAACGATGATCGGAGAAGGGAAATACGATTACCTCAGGGATGCGTTAGACATGGACATGCGCGTCAATGTCCGCGGGCCCGCAAGTATCCTTTTTTTTCCCGTAAGCAAGCTCTTTGAGTTTCACGGTTCGGGACCGCTGACCAATCCCAAATGGGAAAGCAAACTTTTTTGACAAATGAGGCGACTTTTAGGGGCTCACGTTTCGATTGCCGGTGGGTTTCCCCAGGCGGTAGAGCGGGCTTTCCAAGGTGGGTTCTCAGCCGCTCAGATCTTCCTAAAAAACTGCCAGCAATGGCGCAGTCGCCCCCTCTCCCGCGAGGAAGCGAGCGAATTCCGGCAGAAAGTGCTTCAAAGGGGAATTTATTTTTTTGGTCACGCAGGCTATCTTTTGAACCTCTCCAGCCCGGATAGGGAGCTTTCCTCCCGCAGCCTGCGGGCCCTGGTGGAGGAAACCTCTCGAGCCTACCAGCTGGGCTTACGCTTTGTCGTCGTGCACCCCGGAACGCGCGGTTCCACGAGCGAGGAAAGTGCTCTGGAACGCTGCGAGCAAAAGCTTCGACAGTGGGTGGAGTTAACGAAAGATTTCCCGATCGGTCTTGCGATTGAATCCATGCCGGGCGCAGGCACGCAGATCGGATCCAGGCTAGAACAGTTAACGGAGCTCCTTGCGCGATTGGCTGATCCCCGGCGTTTCGGGCTCTGCCTGGACACCGCCCATTTATGGGCGGCTGGCTACGATTGGAGCACCCCGGAGGGGTACCAGAAACTTATCCAAACGATCCAATCCCAGCTTGGCGAAGGGGCTCTCTGGGCTATTCATCTAAACGACTCCTGGTATCCTCTGGGGTCCCGAAAGGACCGCCACCAGCATATCGGGGAAGGAACCATTGGGCTGGAACCCTTTCGGTTATGGATGACGGATTCCCGGTGGGCACAGGTCCCCATGGTGCTGGAGACCCCAAAGGGTCAAGGACTGGAAGAAGATAAGCAAAATCTTGCACGCTTGCGATCGCTTTTGACTTGATCTTTTGCGTGAAAGGAACCGCTTGGAAACGCCAACGGAGCCCTGCCCGGCGAAGTCCAACGTCTCCCTACCTTTGATTCCCGAGACCCGTGTGACTCAGGCATGTGCTGCGAACAGGACGGGGCAAGGCTGCAATACGCTCGATGCGATAGGAAACCTGGCGTGCGCCATCCAGCAAAACCTCGACAGACAAGAATTTTCCCTTTGATTCTGCGACCTATGTAATAGATTTTTGAGGGCTATGAGCGAGGTTAAGATCGTTGCCTACCTGAAACCTGTTTGCGGGTGGAGTCAAGGAGTGAGGGCCGTTTTGCAGAAGTACAACCTGCCCTACGAGGAGAAGGATATCATCAACCACCCGGAATACCGGGAAGAGATGATTCTCAAAAGCGGTCAGCCCTACTCTCCCTGCGTAGAGGTGAACGGCCAGATGTTGGCCGACATTAGTGGAGAGGAGCTCGAACAGTGGCTGGTGATGCATGGGATTGTACAAAAAGATGACCGTCCCGTCGATGTCCCCCTTAACCAGCCTTGTTCCCACGAGCATCCTCCGGAGGCCGAGGTCAAGCTCCAGTGGTGGTAGGTGCCGACCGAAGATCATCCCTTTTTTTGTCGGTGGCAGACAAAGCTCCCTGGCGCCGCGGATGCGTACGCCGATCCGGGTAGAACTGACGCGATGATCATCCTCGGATCGCGACCGGCGCAGGAGTCGCTTGTGGTTTTCGCCCGCCAGGGAATCAACACTCCAGTGGCCGAATGGGTAAAGGGGTGTCGTCGTGCCTGAGTTGCGCTTCCTTCCGCGCTTGACAGGCCTCTTGTGTCTAGCCCTGCCAGTTGTGGCTTGCGGGGGACCGTGGAACGTCACCACTAACGATTCATGGCACACGTTGCCCTACGGCGGCCGCATCCGTAGCTACATCCTGCACCTGCCACCAGCTCTTTCGGGCCAAAGACTGCTGCCACTAGTCATAAACCTCCACGGGGGCGGCGGCAATGCCATAAGCGCAATAGAACAAACCGGCTTCAACACTGAAGCCGATCGAAACGGTTTCATCGTAGTCTGTCCCAACGGTACTGGCGCGCCGCATCCGCTGCTCAATGCCATGGGCCGGGGAGAGTTTTACACCTGGAACGCCGGCTCCTGCTGCGGCTACGCGGTCCAGCACCAGGTGGACGACGTCGGCTACATCCGAGCGCTCATTGCCACGCTCCAAAAGCGGTACCCGATCGACCGCAAGCGCATCTACGCCACCGGCTTCTCCAACGGCGGGATGATGGCCTATCGCCTAGCCTGCGAGATGAGCGACACCTTTGCCGCCATGG
This sequence comes from Candidatus Methylacidithermus pantelleriae, assembly GCF_905250085.1. Lineage (GTDB taxonomy): Bacteria > Verrucomicrobiota > Verrucomicrobiia > Methylacidiphilales > Methylacidiphilaceae > Methylacidithermus > Methylacidithermus pantelleriae. The sequence continues at coordinate 133,252 of NZ_CAJNOB010000023.1, read as the reverse complement.
GTGTCGTCTCTGGAACCTTGACCGATCTCTGCTGCCGGCCGGTCGAGCCCGTCCCAGTGATCCATTTTCATGGCACTGCCGATCAAAATGTGCCTTTGTTGGGCGGTGTTGGCGCTAAGTCCGTCGACCCAACCCCCAAGCCGCCGGTGCTCGAAGCGATCAACTTCTGGATCAAACATAATGGCGCCTCTGAGCAGCCGCAGGTCACCCGCTTTGGTAGCATTACCAAGCGCGTGTATGTCGCCGCCAGTGGCAGAGCTGAGGTCGTGTTCTACCTCATCGCTGGCGGTGGCCACGCCTGGCCCGGCGGCAAGCGGATGCTTTCCATCCTGGACAAGCCGACGCAGGAACTCTCGGCGACACATCTCATCTGGCAGTTCTTCGCTGCACATCCCAAGCCGTAGGCGCCAGGGGTCGTTCCGACGACGCGCGTACCCGCCCACGCATGGAAAGAACCGATTTCGAGCAAAAGTAGCTCGAAAGACTTCGGGAACTGCATGTCACACGTTGGGAGCGTTTCGACCACCAGGAGTCGCGACAAACGCATCCAAGCCTGGAGGCACCGCTTGTCGCACAACACGATTCGTGACGGGAACACCTTGCCGAGGACCTTCACCGGCGGTGATCTTGCCGCGGTTGCTTTATGGATGGAACGCCGTCCACGGCTTTGGCGAGACAGCTATCTTGAGGGCCGCGAGTATCGCGCCGCCGTCCTGCCCCCAAGACCCCCCGCGGTGGCTCTCATACGACGCCTGGCCTGTGGCGAGGGGGCTTTCGATGGACAAGCGGATTGGCTCTTCTGGATGCCTAGATACCAGTTGCATCACCCTTCCTAAAACCACACAGAACCATTTCCCTCCCAAGGAAGATCCTCCGGGACACCGGTCGAAGAGCGCTGCGGCGGATTGGCGCGCTGGGGTTGCACTGGCAAAGCCCAGGTAGCGCCCAGTTCCGTGTCTTCGGGGACAGAGGCACGGGACGCCGTCCATTGCCTCCCGACCGGACATGTGCTGCATAGGCCGCTTTGCGTCTCTTCCAAACCCCCGCTAGTGAAGCCACCATGGGTGCTTCGTCCGAAGCCTGGCCGGTAGGGCGAAGGTCACTTGACCGCCACTGGGAGTAGGCACGACTGCCTCTGACACGGATCGCCATTCGGAAAGACCCCATGCTGTCCGGTCAACGGCACGAGGTCGTAGTGAAAACTTTTGCTATGACGAGGTGCGTGGTTGACCGCACCGGTCACAGACGTGTAGTCCGGATCGACTTCGATGACATCGACATCAGGCGAAAAACCCGCCTTGAGCCATCGCGATCCCTTTGGCTTGGGCGAAGGAACAGAGCGAACAAGTGCCGACGGCATCCAGTGACTCCTACTTTGAGTTTTCGCTTGCAACGATTTCATCCTTCGATCACAAGCACCCTCCCCAATTCAGCACAGACCCGGAGGATCTTTTTGCACGTATGAGCAAAAGTCGCTTTGGCCTCGTCCTCCCGTTTGCCCATGGAAATTCAATCGGATCCCACGGATTCTCACGGGATTGCCAAACTCGTTCGCTTCCCCAAGGCGGGATGATTTTCGTGCATCTGGATCCGGACCGCTTCGGCAAAAGCAGGGGTAGCACCAGGGAAACGGCTTTGCGGCTTGACGCTCGGCAAACACCCGCCGCCCCTTGTGGTCTTGCACCAAGCCGTAGCCCAAGCGCACATCCCCCCGCTTCCGCAGGAAATTCCCAGCCTTCATGGCGCAGTCATCCTCCAGCTGAGAGCCAGCGGATGGAGGATCGACTCCTGACCATAGACGAAGCGGACGCTTTCAAAAACAAGCTATTGCCTCGGGCTCCCCATCCATCCGGCAGCCGCAACCCCAAAGCCAATAGGCTCCCGTCCGGGGATACCGTGGCTTGGCAGGAGTGGTTCCCAGCGGTCTTATCCTTTGACCCCAGGGAGAGAGAACTGGCTACTTGGCTCGGCGTCCCAATCCTTTTTCCCGCCCGCGTGACTAACGTATCCATTTTCTTCCCAGGAAAACTTTTTACAGGAAGAAGCAGGAGCACCGAAACAGAGATGCACCCGCTCGGGACTCCTCTTCGGCCGAAAGCGCCTCAAGCCTGCTCCGAAGGATCGCTAGCCCGCGTTTTTTATTGAAAAACGTTCGATCGGGGCTCCTTCTCCTTAAGCTTGCGGATCGACGTCTCCGCTCTCCGGATCGGCTCCTTACCTTCCTCCCTCAGCTGGGGTCCCCTTTCCTCGATCAAAGCCATCTTTCCTTCGAGTTCGGACCCGAAGGGCATGTAACCCTGGGGCGGTCAAACCAAACCCGGAGAGGAAGGATCGATTGCACTCATTGAGCGACACACGAGCCCACATCAGGCAGAAAACCGTTCTCTCCCGCCCGCCGGTAGAGCGCCGAATAGCTCGTAAGCAACGCCCGCTGTTCGATCGTCACCTGCAAGGGCGTCTGGTAAGGCAAAAGAGCGAGCTTTCTCGTGCGATTGCTCCGAGCGTCTTCTTGGCACGGTTCTGCGAGGATTTCTTCTCGTAAAGCCTGCACACAAGGAAACAATGGCCTCAGGGAGGTCGCGTACGATATCCTCGGTCGTCTCATTGGGATCCACCAACGGGATGGATCGGCTCTGGCTGGTCAATGCCGCTTCGCGGTACTCGAAGCCGAAATGGATCAGCCGGTCGCGCTACTCGACCAGGATGACGCCGAACTTTGGATCAGAGACCCGCGCAACCCAAGCCGTCTACGATGGCCGTTTATCCCCGAGCCGAACTCCTTGACGGTCTGGACGATCCCCAGCAGTCTCTCTTGAGAGCCAACTTGGAGAACCCAAGCGAATTCCCCGTCTTTTGGATCGGCGCTTGCACACACACGCGTATAGAGAACCACCCCATCGGGGTGTGAAGACTCCGCATGAAGAATCAGCGTTCCCGTCGGCAACTATTCTGCGGAAATAGCCAAACGCCCCTTCTTCCACATCCGCCAAGCCGTCTTAGAGCCAAAAGCCTGCCGCTTGGCCCAAGAACGCAACTTTGTTCTCGTATGCTGCGATGAACAACCTTATGCGTCCCTATCTTCTTTAGCTCTTGGCCACCCTTTCCTTTGGGTGGATAGCGATGCAGGAGTGCCTAGCCCAGCCACGCACCCGGCAGGACACCCTCCTTTTTTCGATCCCTCGTTGTAGTGGTGCGGTCCACCTCAGGGACCTAGGGAGGAAAGAAACTCCCGAGCGCGTGCAAAGATTGCCTCGAACATGGGCTCGGTCAATTTCCCGGTAAACGTGTTCTGCTGGCTCGGATGATAGGAAGAAAGGAGCCGGTACCCACCTTGCAATGCATATTCACCTCCGTGCCGAAAGAGCGGTCGAGTCCCCGGCTCTGGGGGTCGCAGGCGAAGAACGGCACCAAAGGCGATTGTTCCCAGAGCCACGATGACCCGGACTTTCGAAAGTAAACGAAATTCCTCGGCAAGGTAGGGGTGACATTGCAGGAGTTCCTCCCGCGAAGGCTTATTTTGAGGAGGAGCACACCGGACCGCCGCCGTAATGTAGGCATCCTGTAACGTTAATCCATCTCCACGATGGGTTGCCTCAGGCTGGTTGGAGAATCCTTGGCGGTACAAAGCCCGAAAGAGCCAATCGCCGCTCCGGTCGCCCGTAAACATTCTTCCCGTACGGTTGCCTCCGTGAGCGGCAGGAGCTAGCCCGACGACAAGCAGCCGGGCATTAGGATCCCCAAAACCCGGGACCGGGCGGGCCCAGTAGTGCCAATCGTGATAACGCTTCGGCTTGCGGTGGGCAACTTCTTCCCTCCAGTAAACGAGCCGCGGGCACAGCCGGCACTGGATGAGTGTCTGATTGAGTTCCTCCAGCGAAGAAAAAGAGAAACGACCCAGCTGGCCCAAGCCTGGAGCACGCTCCGCGCCTTGTGGGGAAGGCATGCCTTTTTTCCTTTCCTTCTGGACCCAAGAGCACCCCGGTGGAAACGAAGTCTCCCGGAAAAGTAGAGAGACCCTTTGATTAGCCGGGTTTTTTCATTAAGCTTACCACAAAAAGCTTTCTGGCATGGCGTACCCTTTTGTGGCTCCCGATCTTACCAAGCGGCCTCCGCGCAGTCCTAAGGTTCGACTGGGTGGTTATGTGATCCTTCCGCGTACAATCGATAAGTGCCGTGCTCTACTGGCTGGAACGCTGGGGGCGTACTTGTTTAACTGCCCACTAGATCAAAAGTTTTTCCAGTTCAAAGGATTGGATCCAGAAGCCTTTCGAGAAGCCGTCGCCCGATCTGAAACGGACGAAGCCATCCTTCATTGGGTAGAAACCCACGGGATCCCGCGAACACCGGAGGAAGTGCAAGAGTGGAGTCGGCGGATGGAAGAGTTCCGGTATGGAGAGAGCCCCCAGGAGAAGGAGTTCTTCCTTGAGCAATGTCGCAAACTGGGGCTCGACCCCGAAACGACCCGGTTGTTCGATCTTTTGGAAGAGGACGACCGCAGTTCCCTCCTGTCCGAGGAGGGTGAAAGTTGCCCGCTTTTTTCCTGAAAGGTCGCTTTTCCGAACGCTCATTGAATTTGCGCGGTTTTGGGCGATACTACTCGAAGTGTTGCGGCCAGGAGTCGCGGCGGCTCCGGTCGCGTTTACCCGATAGCCAGAGACTCCACCACAGGAAACGGGCGCGTACCTCGATCCAAGAGAATGGCGGGGAATTGGTCCATGCAAGCAAAGCAATGTTTCGTAGAGCTTCGGTGCAAAGAGTGCGGGAGAGCTTATCCAAAAGAGGCGATCCACGTATGCGAGCTTGATTTTGGCCCACTGGAAGCCGTTTACGATTATCAAGCCATCCGGAGTTGCCTCTCCCGTCGGAGCCTTGCAGCTCGACCGCCGAGCATGTGGAAATACCGGGAGTTTCTCCCGCTGGAAGGGGATCCGGTAGTAGGACTACACGTGGGATTTACGCCCCTGGTACGAGCTCGACGACTCGGAGAGGCGCTGGGGATTAGGGAGCTGTATATCAAAAATGATACGGTCAATCATCCAACGCTTTCTTTTAAGGATCGCGTCGTAGCTGTCGCGCTGTCGCGGGCCAAAGAACTGGGTCTATCCACGGTGGCTTGCGCGTCGACGGGAAACCTCGCCAATAGTTTGGCTGCCAATGCGGCCAGCGCGGGTTTTCAAAGTTATGTGCTTATCCCAGCGGATCTGGAGCGGAGCAAGGTGATGAGCAGCCTGATTTATGGCGCCCGCGTCATCGGGATCCGAGGTCCGTACGACCAAGTAAATCGTCTTTGCTCGGAAATCGCTGGGAAATATTCCTGGGGATTTGTAAACATTAATCTTCGGCCCTATTACGCTGAAGGTTCCAAGACGATGGGTTTTGAAATTGTCGAACAACTGGGGTGGTCTTTACCGACCCATACGGTCATTCCTATGGCCAGCGGCTCGCTTTTGACCAAGATTGCCAAAGCCTACCGGGAACTCGTTCAGACTGGCCTGGTAGAGGAGAAGCGTTTTGCCGTGCACGGTGCGCAAGCTGCTGGGTGTAGCCCGATTACTGAAGCCTTCCGAAGGGGTTCGGATCTCATTCGACCCGTTCCCCAGCCCTCCACCATCGCCAAGTCACTGGCGATCGGAAGTCCAGCTGATGGATACTATGCGGTTCGGACGATTCGGGAGACGGGCGGAGCGGCCGAGGCCGCCTCCGACGAAGAGATCCTTCATGGAATAGAACTCCTTGCAGAAACCGAAGGAATTTTTGCGGAAACCGCGGGGGGAGTGACCGTAGCCTGTGCTCAAAAACTTGCCAAGGCCGGGCGGTTAAGCGGGCCGGGTCCGGTAGTTCTTTGCATCACTGCCCACGGTTTGAAGACCCCGGATGCCCTCGAACCACGGCTCCCGGAACCTCCGGTCATTGCCCCCAGTCTCCGGGAGTTTGACGCTTTAGTCGCCGTTGACGGAGAAGCCCTTTGGACGTAGTAGAAAAACAACCGCATAACTCAGTTCCGAGGAGGGAAAAGTCATGACGCAATATCCGAACTGTCCCCCTGACACGAGCATCCCCACCATCTCGGTCCATATTCCGACGGTGCTTCGACCCTTGACGGGAAATCGTTCGGTGGTGACCGCCCAGGGACGCACGGTTGGGGAGGTGTTAAAGGATCTGGAACGGCAATTCCCCGGAGTCGCCGAGCGACTATTGGATTCCAATGGGAATCTTCGCCGGTTTGTTAGCATTTTCGTCAACGGTGAGGACATCCGGTTTCTTAAGGAAAAGGACACCCCCATTGGTCCTTCGGACGAACTGAGCATCATTCCCGCCGTAGCCGGCGGGTAGAAATAGACTCCATGGCCCGAGAAAAACAGCGCCTCTGGCTTACCTTTGATAGCTCAGTCTGCCAGCGTCCTCTCATCTGGGAAATGAGTCGCAGGTTTGACGTGGTGTTTAACATTCGCAACGCAAGCGTTACCAAGGAAATCGGCATCATCGGATTGGAACTCGAAGGAGAGCCTGAGATTCTCAAGGAGGCAATCCAGTGGCTGGAGACCCAAGGTGTGCAGGTGGAACCGGTTGAAGTCGGTACCATCGAAGGTTAAGGATCTGGAGAGAGAAAAAAGCCGTTCCGCCGGTACAAAGACCAGGCAGACCGGACCGATGGGACGGTGGCCAGCCTATCTCTACTGGGCTAGCGATCTATTCTTCTTCGCGCGCAACCTCGATCGTAGTGATACGAGCTTTCCATGGAGTTCCATCGTCAGAGGATAAAACGACCGTATCTCCCACTTTCTTCCCCAAAAGCCTCTGAGCTTGATCAGTAAGGTAGGCTATGATTCCTCGAGAAGGATCGCTATCCCAAGCGCCCAGAATGGTGACGGTCTGGACTTTTCCATCTTCGGTTCCAACGAGCCTGACCTGAGTTCCAATGCCGACGACATCCGTACTGACCGAGGCCAGGTCAATGACCCGCGCGCAGGAAAGTTCCTGTTGAAGTTCGTCTTTTCGTTTTAAGAGAAACGCCTGCATCTCTTTGGCCGCCTTGTATTCATGATTTTCCCGAAGATCCCCGTACGACCGCGCAATGGCAATGTCCCGGCTCACCTGGGGCAACTTTTTTTCGATAATCTCTTCTAGCTCCGCTCTCCGCCGCTCCAAGCTCTTGCGGGTGACCCAGAGGGGAGAAGCTTCTTCCTGGGAACCGGCAGAAGCAGCCGGGAGGTGACGAAAGCATTCCCCGACCTCAGGAAAAGCCTTCACCAACGTCCCAATAACAAACCGCTTGTCCACTTCCGTGAAAGCAGCCGATGCTGCAAGAGTTCGCGCCAGTTCCTGCACTTCTTCCAGGGAAGCTTGCTCCACAAGAAAAGGAACAAGCGTTCGGTCATTCTGTAATACATCGTAGAGCTTCCGCGCCTTCCGGGTCTCTTCGAGCTGGTCTTTTTCAAGCGCGAAAAGAATCAGCCAGAAAATCCGTACACCCTGGCGAGATGCCCAGTCCTTGCGACTTTGGCAAATCCACAAAAGAAGCTCCGGGGACACTGAACGTTCGCGAAGCAAGGCCTCTACGGTTCTTTGGAGCTCCTCTTGGCTTCCCGAAGCTTCGCAGGCTCTTTCAATCGACTTCAATAAGGAGACACTGGCCCGAGAAACTAACCCCCAAACGCGTTCCTTTCCGGTTTGTTCCTGCTGCAAAAGAGCTTTGAGCACTCGAAGCCGTCGCGCTGGAGAAAGGCGCTCTAAAAGCAAGAGGAGGTCCTCGGTGGAAAGTGTAAGAGCTTCTTTTCCGAGCCTTGAGTCTTCGAACTCTTGGCCTCCTGCCCTACTAGCCAGTTCCTCCAGCAAAAGGTAGAGCTCGACGAAATCCGCCCCTCTTCGACTGCTCACAAGCTCGGAAAGTGCCTCGCATTCCCGCGCCAGCGCTTCTGCGAGCTCTCGGCCCGCTCCCGGCGACCATCCCTGAATCCGATCGCGGAGCCAACGTACTTTTGCCGCAATACCCGGAAGGGCACGGAACTCCTCTACCAATTTTTCCCAGGAAGCTGGCTCTTGGCCACTGCAACGTATCGGTTCCCCTTTGCGCGTGGGCACGGTAAAGCTGCCCTCTTTTCTTGCCAGGTTTTTCGTCGATTCCCACCATTTCTTCCACGCCTCCTTCGGGAGGATCGAGGGACAGAGGAAACCTTGAAGATGTTCGGCCGAGGCACGTTCCCCAAAACTCTCTACGTAGAGCCGGAGCAAAGCCAGAGGATCCTTATAAATCATGGCTCGTAGCTCTTCCGGATTTTCGGCCCGGCGCACCAGGATGTGGCTCTGGGGGAGCTGCGTAAGGGAACTTCTGGCGTACTGAACTTCCATCCGGTGTCCAGGTTTCCCTTCAAAGTCCACCGTGAGTTCCCCGAGAAGATCGTCTCGGCTGCGGATTTTGCCGAAGCCCCAGCTCTTATGCCAGCAATAGGCACCGGGAACTAACCAATCCTTTTGTTCTCTATCAAACACGCTTTCCATAGCGGATCCCTCGCACGCCTTCCCTGTACCGTTCGGACCTCCCTGGAGGCCATGTTCGCTTGTCTTCTATGGTGCTTAGCGAGCCACTGCTTGGCAACTCTTGAGCTTCTGCCGAGTCCGACCTAAAGAGCCCATTGCTCCTGGTGGTGGACCCGGACGAGGTGACACCCGATATTGTGTCCGGCTTGGACGACGAAAACATGGGTTTCGTGAGTGCCGGGCTTTCCAGAAAGCAATCGATCCAGAGACATGTGGGGAAATCACTCTAAGCCCTCCCCAAAACAAGTTCCCCCCTTTTCCGTACCCAAACCCGTTTGAGGATGCCGCGCCAACCGGCTTTGTGGCTGGCCGTAGGCGGGCTCTACGGGCCAATGCAACGGGAAGCTCTCTTGCCACTCGAAAGGCGGGTTTGGTGATCTTCCAGCCGCTCCTGCTCCCACGATATCCCCGCACAAGCGCAGGATGGCGACCGAGTAAGGAGAGAAAAGTATACCCATTTTGCTCCACAACCGTACCTCATCTATACTGGGGCGATCCATTAAAAGAAAGCTCTCGCTACTACCCAGGGAGCACGCCGCTGCCAAGGCACTGGGGGCTATGTGCCCTCTTCCATCGCGTACACATAATAAAGGTCTAGAGTCCACACTTGTGCACCAAATCGCTATCCCTATCCCCAAGCCCGTGGCTCTCTTTTATTGTCTTTGAGCTCTTGCGACGGGGTCGAAGCCAGCGGAGAGGTCCCTGCGGCCAACGGACAGAGCTTCCCGCTTGGCGTCAAACGCCATTTTTCCCGAAGGCAACCAGCGGGACACTCCTTCTAAGCGGAAGAGCTCACGTTAACGAGCGAAACTCATACGCCGGATAACGTTTCTGAGGAAATCCGAGAGCAACCTTGCCGGAGGGGGGGCTAGTCACCTGGATAGCCGCCATAAGGGCAATCATCGGTTCGAACGACGTGCTTGTTGGATTTCATTTGGATCCTAGGGCAGGCAAATCGAAAGCAGCTACCCCTATAGCCAGGGAGAAGCGCCTATGAGAGTGTTCCTTGCCGGTGCTACCGGCGCTATCGCGAGCCGCTTGGTTCCCTTACTTGTCTCGGCAGGCCATGACGTGATCGCAATGAGGCGTTTGGCTCCCAAGGCCGGCCAACTCCGGACAGCCGGGGCGACGCCGGTCGTCGCTGACGCACTCGATCCAGAAGCAGTGATACGGGTGGTAAAGGCAGCCACTTTTGACGCCATCGTGCACGGAGCTCACGGCAATCCTGCACAACTTGCACATCCGGTAGTTCGATCGGGACTTCGAGATAACCAACCGCCTGCGCACGAAAGGCCTTGACAACCCGCTTACTGCCGGACGCCAGACGCACTCTGGACGCTTGATTGCCCAGAGTGACGTTGCTTGGGCCTACGCGCGTAAAGACAGGCCCGTGAAAACTCTAAGCAAAAGCCTTTCGACCCAACTCCTCTTCCGGGGATTCGGAGGACCTCCGAGGCGATCCGTTACCGAGAAACAACCGTAACAAAGCGTTCGGATAGGACAGGCAAGGCACTACGATACGGTGTGTTCCATGGTCCTGGTAGTACGCTTGGGCGCTAGAGGGTACATGGGAGAACAGGTTCGGAAACGGCGCATCCCCTGATCGGCAGGGGTAGAGGGATTTGGTCGGTTGTTCACATCGACGATGCTGCCCTCGCAACCCTCCAAGCACGGGAGTCGGCAAACTCGGGTGTTTACAACATTGTGGATCACGAACCGGCTCCCATATCGCAATGGCTCTCGGTTCTGACCAAAGCGGTACGAGCGAAACCTCCTCGACACATCATAAGCGCGTGGCTAGGACGACTTTTCACCGGCGAACACGGCGTACTCATGATGGCCGAAATCCGTGGGGCTTCGAACGCAAAGGCAAAGCGAGAACTCGGATGGCGACCGCTGTGGGCAAGCTAGCGGGATGGGTTTCGCAAAGAGCTGGGCGATAATCCCGCAATGAGCTCGCGTTTTCTTGACCCTGCCCGGCAGAATGCACGGTAACCGGTGGTGCGGATGGACGCGAGGTATGTATGGCAGCCGGAGGTGTTGCCAAACTTACGGGTGCAACGAAGTTCGCCCAGCCTAGGGCTTGTCTTGTGCAAGGGAGACGTAAGCCCGAGTCGGCAACAAGGCAACCACCTGCTCCGACTTGTCCCCGGTTGCCGGCAGGCCAGTTCCAGCGAATCGGCCATTTTGGGAAACCGGAACGAGCTTTATCCGCAGAAGTTCCCCACGGTGAGCCTGAACGAAGCACAAGCTCCTACCTGCGAGGGGGATTCTCGCACCCGGAGAAAAAAGCTTATCGAGGACCGAAAGAGTTTGGCCGCTCAAAAAAAAGAGGGGGTTAAGGAATCAGTTGAGCGGATGTTACGCAGGATTTCCTCTCATTGGGTACGGGGTACTAGACCATCGCTCGGACCATCGGTAACCATTCTCGTGACAGGGAGCCTCTCCTTCACGAGCTCTAGGCGTGGGACTTCCCTTCCCTAGATTCCCGTGAAAGACTTGGCCGGATTCTCCCAGCGGTTTCCAGCCGCCTTTGGGATAGTCGGGCCTTTCCTGTTGTAAGGAACTCTTTCCAACGGGAAGAAACGCGCTGCCGAGAGGGTCCAAGGTCTGCCTCTTCTTACGCCTTTTTCGAAAGCTCTTTTTCCTTTGCCAGGTAGCGCCCGCACAATCCCCACCTTTCCTTGAGGAGCATGTGCTTGTAACGTTTTGCTCCTGGAGGCAGTGGAAGAGGTGCCACCCGGAAGCAAAGCCTCTAGACCTGGATCCTTCGTGTCGCCCAAAGAGAACCTTGCAACTTTCCGTCCATAGCCACTCATCGAGGCCCATCGCCCGGGTGCTGTCGGCATAATCCTTCCCGGAATTGCGAAGGTGTGTAGCTCGGCTACCCTGCCCTTAGGGCTGCCTTTGCCAGCCTTGCCAACAAAGGACAGCTTCCCAGCCTTGTTTGATCACCCCGCCGTCGTCTCTTAGGGGGTTCGCCCTACCAAGGACGACAGGATGAAGTTCCAAAGCCGGGAACCTCCAAAGTTCCGGATCAACCGGCCTACCGTGAAACGGTTCAAGCAAGCTTAGCTCTGCTGAGCGAGCCCGTTTCCTCAAAGTGGGAATCCCAACCACTGGAAGGCCGACTGTTAGCTAACCCCCTCCAGGGGCTACCTCCAACAACGGGTTACGAGTGCAAAACAGTGAACCACTCCCCTTTTGTCCTTGTTGCCGCCCGGCGCCCAATCATACGCCGGTTGCAAAAACGGTTCTCCCAAAAAGGTTGGCACCTCGTAACGGTCTCAACCGCCGAGGAACTTTTGCGCTTTTTCGAAGACCATCCCGTTGATTGTATCCTTGTTGAGCAAAATCTTCCCGACCGGAGCGGTATCGAGGTCATTCGCCACATACGCGGCCGCACGGATGAGGTTCTTTGCATTCTCCTTTTGGAAAAAGCCAGCCCGCGCCAGCGGATCAAGGCTCTCCAGCAAGGCGCGGATGATCTTTTCTGCCGCCCCTGGAGCACGGAAGAACTTGTGCTGCGGATCGATTCCCTTTTACGCCGAACGATCCGAACTTCTTCCCCCATCCGCGTGATCGACGACTTAAGGATCGATTGGCACGAGCGACGGTGCTGGAGGGGATCCCAGGAAATAGTTCTTACGCCCAAAGAGTTTTTGATCCTTTCCTTTCTCGCCGAACGGGCCGGGCAAGTGGTAAGCACCGATCTTTTGGCGGCTCACGCATGGCGCTTTTCCCGGTCGCACCGCTCGCTTCGGCGCCTGGTACATGTTCACATGGTGAATCTTCGAAAAAAAATCGATGCGGGACATCCAGTACCGCTGTTGCACACAATCAGGGGTCAGGGTTTCCTTTTGGGAAAGCTAGGATCTTCTCCTGGCAAGCAGTAGGGACCTTTGGTAGAAAGGCCTACAATGGGAATTGGCTTCGGAAAGCAAGATTTCAAAACCCAACGCGATCGGTTGGGCAGCAGGCCTTGGAGCTCGGACAAGCAGGTCAAGGAAAACTCGTGAACGTTTCTGTCAACCCTCTCTGGCCCTTCAAGCCCGTGTTTTCTTTCACATTTCAACAAACCGATAGAAGGAACGCCGCTTCTCAACGGGGACTTGTGACCTAAGATGCCTAAGCCGTTTGGCCATGGAAAAGAACGCTCGCTTGCCAGACAATGGGTGAAGAGACTTGTCCCTCAAAGCAAACAAGGATGGGCACGACTTTTCGTAAGTTTCTGTTTGCTTCTTTTGCTTTCCACTGTCCCCGCCAAGAACATTCCAGGACCCATCAGTCGTTACGACAAGCTTTGCCATGGCCTTCTTTATTTTGGGGTAACTCTTTTCCTTTCCGGGGGCCTAACCGACGGCGTCACCATCCTGGGCTCAGGTTTGCTTTTAGGAGCCGTGGATGAAAACTACCAGCGCTTTACAGGGCGATGTCCCTCTCTGGAGGATTGGGTAGCCGATGCTCTAGGAGTGGGCCTGGCAACTCTTTTGGTTTCCCTGCGCCGAAAGGCGATCCACAATCCATGGGATAACCCCAAAACGAAGGATCTCTCTCACCTCGTCTCTCAAGGAGAACCGTTGACATCCTCCCGCCGTGACGAAAGAAACTCGTAGACCCGCTGGGCTAATTTAGGGCCAATTCCCTTAACCGCTTTGAGCTCCTCGAGGCTTGCCTGGCGAAGCCGCTCGATGGAACCAAACGTCCGCAACAAAAGAGACTTGCGATACCGGTCGATACCGGGACATTCGTCAAGGATACTTTCCGTAATCCGCTGCCTGAAAAGAAGCTCGTGATAGCTGTGAGCAAACCGGTGAGCTTCATCGCGGACTCGCTGTAACAACCGGAGCGCACCCGAACTTGGGTCCAGAACGAGCGGCTCTGAACAACCCAACCGGTAAATTTCTTCGTTTTCCTTCGCCAGCGCGATCACTGGAATCTCCGCAAGCCCAAGGGCTTCCAGCTCCTTTCGAGCCGCATGCAATTGCCCCAATCCCCCGTCGACCATAATCAGATCCGGTTTACCTCCCCCTTCCTCCAGCAACCTTCGGTACCGCCGGCGGACCACCTCCGCCATACAAGCAAAGTCATCCTGGCCTTCTACCGTCCGAATGCGATACCGGCGGTAGGCCGAACGATTGGGTTTGGCATCCTGAAAAAGAACCATAGAAGCAACCTTGTGCGTTTGAGAAATGTTGGAAATATCAAAGCATTCAATCCGACGAGGAGGCTCCGGCAACCCAAGAACGCTCGCCAGCATTTGCAAATCTTCTTGAGGGGTGGGCAAAGCCGGCAGCGAGCGAGCAAACCGGCGCGCCGGGGTCGTGGTTCGACGAAGGTCTTCCAAAAGGTCACGGAGACGTGCGGCCTTCTCGAAATCCAGCGCTTCGGCAGCCGCCTGCATCTGCTTTTCCATTTCCATGATCCATTCCCTTGCTTTCCCCTCTAAAAATTCACAGGCCTGTAACACCCGGCGACGATAGCTTTCCGAATCCACCTTCCCCAGGCATGGGGCGGAGCAATTTTTAATGATGTGATCCAGGCAGTGCTTGTAATCCTTTTCCGTGGGGACCATGGGAGAACAGGAGCGCAACTGAAAAAGCTTGTTCATGAGATTGACCGTCTTGCGGAGCGCCCCCGAACTCGCAAAAGGACCAAAGTACCGACATCCGTCTTCCTTGCGCAACCGTGTAAGCTGGAACCGGGGAAAAGGCTCATTCAGATTGACCTTGACCAGAAGGAACCGCTTGTCGTCCCGAAAACTCACATTGTAGCGAGGCCGATACTCTTTAATGAGCCTCCCCTCAAGCAAGACTGCCTCCGCTTCCGATCGCACGACCTGGATGTCCATGTCGTAAACTGCCTCCAGAAGCGCCCGCATTTTGGGGTCCGACCGGATCTTACGACTCGGATGGAAGTAGGAATGAACCCGCCTGTGAAGATCTCGAGCTTTCCCCACGTAGATGACCCGGTCAAAACGGTCCTTGAAAAGGTAGACCCCGGGCTTATGAGGAAGCTCAAGGATCTTTTGCTGGAGCGCTTTCTTTTGTTCTGCCTCCATCGCACTGGGTTACGGTTCGGCTAGCGGAGAAACGCAAGGGTTTTGTCACGTTCCTTCGCTAGAACTTTCCCTCAAAATCCGGCAGGCTTCAACATAGCACCCATGGGGCTTTCCTGTATCGTATGTTAAGAAAACCCGAATGAATCTTAGCAAAGTCGTCGCGGTAGGCATCGCTTGCCTGGGACAGTTTTTCTTTCTTCAACCACTCTACCCTCTGGCGTCACCCCCTGCCCGCAGCAAGCACGTGGAAGCCCGGCTCTTTTCCGAAGTGGACGCGTTTAAGCCGGGAGAAGCCTTTACGGTGGCCCTTCGCCTCACCATGGATCCCGGATGGCACACCTACTGGATGAACCCAGGCGACTCAGGAGCGGCCACGACTGTCGAATGGGAATTGCCTCCAGGGTTTCAAGCAGGTCCTCTCCAGTGGCCCGTCCCGGAGCTTTTGCTGACCCCGCCCCTGGCCAGCTATGGGTACGAAAAGGAGGTTTGGATTCTGGCGCAGATTCAACCCCCCGCCCATTGGACGGGCGGACCCGCACGACTGGGAGCTCGGATGCGGTGGGTCGAGTGCGCGCTCCAATGCATCCCCGGCCATGCAGAGGTAAGTCTAGAACTTCCAGCCTCTCCTACCCAGGCGGTTCTCGATCCTGGACTGGCCGTAGGCTTTGCCGAGGCACGAGCACGACTCCCTTCTCCTCCTCCCGAGGGATGGCAAAGCCGTTTCCGCATGGAGGGGGGAAAACTCATTTTGGAAGTCCACGCTCAGGAAAGATGGGATTTGAAAGACTCGGATCGCATACGATTTTTCCCGCTTTCGGGAGGGATCATTCGTAATGCTGGCTCCCAACTCTGGTCGGTGCACGGCTCGACGCTTTTGATTCAGATGGAACCCGATTCCCAATTACTTGCCGGGGCCCTCCCCCAAAACCTTTCAGGAGTCTTGGCCATTGAAAGGGAAGGGAAACGCTCGGGATGGCGTATCGAAGCTCCCCGCTGGGCGCCAAGTCCCTCGGGAGGCAAACCAGGTGCTCCTTCCAGGGCTCTTTGGGTTTCCGTCCTGGGTGCCTTTGTCGGGGGTCTTCTTCTTAACCTTATGCCGTGCGTTCTTCCCGTTCTTTCCCTAAAGGTTCTGCATATCGTAGAGAGCTCCCGAGACCAACCGCGACGGGCACTTCTCCACGGGCTTAGTTTTGCCGGTGGGGTCCTTTTGTCCTTTTGGGTGCTGGCTTTCCTGCTTTTGGTTCTGCGAGGTCTTGGCAAGCAACTGGGGTGGGGTTTCCAGCTGCAATCCCCCGGTTTTGTCGCTTCCATGACCTTCCTCTTTTTGGCCATCTCCTTAAACCTTTTTGGAGTATTCGAAATCGGAGCCGGCCTGGGAAGACTTGAGGAAAGAGTAGAATCGCTTCAGGGATTGGCTCAATCCTTTGTCGGCGGTGTACTTGCGGCGCTCGTCGCTAGCCCGTGCACGGCTCCCTTCATGGGAGCTGCCGTTGGGATCGCCTTACACCAAGGGATTTTGGTTAACCTTCTCATTTTTACTGGCTTGGGACTCGGAATGGCTTTTCCTTTGACCTTTCTTTCAGCCTTTCCTCGCCTCCTTCACTGGCTCCCCAAGCCAGGCCCCTGGATGGAGACCTTTAAACAACTTTTAGGATTCCCCATGCTCGGCGCCACCCTGTGGCTCCTTTGGCTGTACGGCCAACTGCGCGGCAACGAGGGACTTTTTCGGCTCCTCGTGTCTCTTTGGATCCTGAGTTTCGCCCTGTGGGTATACGGCCGGTTCGGCCACCCGGGACGAAGCTATCTTATACGCCTTTCGGCTCGACTCCTTCTTTTGGCCGCGGTGATCACCTCCTACGGGTACGCGACCACCGGTTTTCTAACGGAGGTCTCCAAACCGGCTGAGAATTCCCCAGCTCAAGGAGGTGCCGGTCTCACAGCGATCCCATTTTCCCGGGCCCGACTCCAAGAGCTGCGCTCGAAAGGGGTTCCGGTGTTTGTAGATTTCCGAGCTGCCTGGTGTCTCACCTGTCAAGTCAATGAAAGGATTGCGCTGGAAAACCCAGAGGTCCAGCGGCGATTCCGCGAACTGGGCATTGTCTGGATGGTAGCCGACTGGACGAACCCCAATGAAGAAATTTCCCAGATGCTGGCGCAATTTGGTCGTAGCGGCGTCCCCTTCTATCTCCTCTATGGTCCGGACCCTTCCCTACCTCCCGAAGTACTGCCCGAACTGTTGACTCCAGGTATCGTGCTACAAGCTTTGGACAAGCTTGCGGCCCAGTGGAGCCGCTCGAGGGGTTCTACGGTCGCAGCCCAAGGAAAAATCTCGCCTCCCCAGGATCCCAACGCTTTGGCTACACCGGAGGCAAAAGCCGTTCCCGGCAATGCC
This sequence comes from Candidatus Methylacidithermus pantelleriae, assembly GCF_905250085.1. Classification (GTDB taxonomy): domain Bacteria; phylum Verrucomicrobiota; class Verrucomicrobiia; order Methylacidiphilales; family Methylacidiphilaceae; genus Methylacidithermus; species Methylacidithermus pantelleriae. Next base: position 116,261 of record NZ_CAJNOB010000023.1, on the reverse strand, counting down.
CCCTAAATCTCTTCCGCCCACTCCCCTGCCCCCTCGGATGACAGGTTTGCCGGGGAAAATACCGTTCCGACCCGGTTATGGTCTTTTTGAGACGCTTCGAGTGAACGAGGGAAAAGTTCTCTTTTTAGAAGAACACTGGGAAGCTCTCTGTGCGGGAGCCCAAATTCTTGGTTTGGACGTGCCACTGGATTTTCGCTCCCTGGCCAAAACCCTCCCGCGGCAGACAGGCCGCTGGAGATGGATCGTCTGGGATGGGGGTGCGGAGGAGTTTTTTCAAAAAGAAACTCCACCGACTCCGCGGCTGTGGACTCTTGAGCTGGCGCCCCAGCGGGTAGGCAAGGCCAACTGGGACGCCCGCTATAAAACGCTAAGCTACCTGACCCATCTCCAAGCTCTTGCAAGCGTGTCCGCAGACGAAGCCATTCTCGTGAACGAGGACGGCAGGGTTGCTTCCGGTGCCCGAAGCAATCTTTTCTGGGTCTGTGACGGACGGATCTATACGCCTTCCGTCCAGTGTGGCTGCCGAGCTGGCGTAATCCGGCGGTGGGTTCTCTATCAGTTTGCGATCGTCGAAGGGGAGTTTCCCTTACAAGAGCTAGAAAAAGCGGAGGAAGCTTTCTGTACGAATAGCTGGGTTGGAATTCAACCGGTCGGGAAACTTCTGGGTCGAACGCTCCCGCTAGGACCCGTCACCCGGGATATCCTCCAGCGCTACCTGAGTTGCACCGGGTAAGAGACGAAAAGATCCTCTAGACCCCCGGGGAGCTGGGGAGTTTTTTCACCAGCCACGAAAGGAGAGCCTTTTGAACGTGGAGCCGGTTCTCCGCTTGATCCAAGATCTCTTGGGCGCGGGCTTCAAACAACTCAGCGGTGATTTCCTTTCCCTTGTACGCCGGCAAGCAATGGAAAACCAAAACGTCTGGCTTAGCTTTCTTGACCAGTTCAGAACGAAGCTGGTAAGGACGAAGAAGCTCCTCGCGGGCCTCTTTTTCTCCCTCCTTTCCCATAGAAACCCAGACATCGGTGTAGAGAAGATCTGCCTCCTGAGCGGCTTCCCACGGAGACTCCGTCCAGAAAACGCGCTCGGAAGGACTGGGGAACCAAAAGCAGTGCGGGGAACCAATGATAAGATCAAATCCAAACCGGGAAGCCGCTATTGCCCAGGATCGCGCCACGTTACATGACCCATCCCCAAGAAAGGCCACCCGCTTTCCCTGAATCGAACCTCGTTTCTCTTCGAAACTAAAAATGTCCGACAATACCTGACAGGGGTGTTCCTCATCGCTCAAGGCATTGACCGTGGGAATGGATGCCCAGCGAGAAAACTCTTCGATCTCCGCCTGTGCATAGGTTCGGATAATGGCTCCATGCGCTAGCCTCCCCATAACTCGAGCAGTGTCTGCCATCGATTCGCCGCGGGCTAGCTGGAGATCAGTAAACGGAAGAAAAAGGCTCTCTCCCCCAAGCTCCCGAATAGCAATCTCAAACGAAAGGCGCGTCCGGGTTGAGGGTTTGGAAAAAAGCAAAACCCATGTGGTGTGCGCCAGCGTATAGCCAAGACCCTGGGGAAGATGGGGACGAGCCTGTTTGAATAACCGTGCCCACCGGAAAAGCTCAATGGCTTCCTCCACGGGAAGATCCCCGATCGAAAGAAAATGTCTTACCCCGGACTCGGTGCCAGAAGATCCCATCACCGACTAGCTTTGCTTTTCAGGCGGGCAAGACGCAAAGAAAATCCGCTTAAAGATTCTCCTTTCTTGGCTTCCTTCGAGCGCGAACGGTTTTGGGTTTGCACCTTTTTGGGAACCCCCCGAAGCCATCCAGACCCTCTTTCCCGGCACGAAAACGTTCCAGACAGGCGCGAACGATCTCTTGTCTCCCTACACCAGGATCGAGGCCAGGATTTCCAAGGCTTGTTGCGTCTCTTCTTCCGTTACCGTCAGAGGCGGAAGCAACCGGAGAACATCTTGGGACGCGGGCACGGTAAGAAGGCCCGCTTTAAGAAGCTTCTCTGCACTTTCCCAGGCATTGGCACGGAGGGCCAAACCAAGAAGTCCCCCAATTCCGCGGATCTCCCGAATCTTGTGGTTGGAACCTATCCATTCTCTCAACCCTTCCCTTACCTGTCGTTCAAACTTCCTCATCCGCAGGCCAAGGTTTTCTTTCTCAATGGCGCGCAAAACAGCAAGCCCGATAGAACAAGCCAAAGGATTTCCGCCGAATGTACTTGCATGACTGCCAGGATCCAGCAACGAGGCATAGGGCTCGCGAATCCATACCGCTCCCATCGGAAAGCCCCCTCCGAGCCCTTTAGCCAAAGAAATACCGTCGGGCAGAAAATCTTTGGCCCCGTCCCTCTCTTCCAAAATGCGCTGAAAACCTAAAAATCTTCCCGTTCGAAAACATCCCGTCTGCACTTCATCAAGGAAAAGCAGCGCTCCCTTTTCCCAAGCTAACTTGCGAAGCCCAAGTAAAAAGCCGGTATCCGCAGGATGGACACCCCCTTCCCCTTGGATCGGTTCCACAAGAATGGCAGCCGTTTTCTTTGTGATCTGCTTTTCAAAAGAGGCCAGATCATTAAATTCCCCAAAAACAAATCCAGGAACGAGCGGAGCAAACCCTTTTTGGACCTTTTCCTGGCCCGTCGCGGAAATACACGCCAGTGTACGTCCGTGAAACGAATTCCGAGCGCATATAATCTCAAACTTTCCTTGAGCGTTCCCATAACGGCGTGCCAGCTTAAAAAGGCATTCGTTTGCCTCCGCGCCGCTATTGCAAAAAAAGACCTTTCCCGGGCCGATCCGCTCGACCAGCCACTTGGCAAGCTCGAAAGCCCAGGGATGGTAGTACAAATTGGAACAATGAACGAGCCGCGAAGCCTGCTCCTCCAAAGTATTTCGGACGATTGGAGAGGCATGCCCCAACGTGTTTACGGCAATCCCCGAAGCAAAATCTAAGTACTTCTTTCCCTCGGCGTCCCAAAGATAACTCCCCTGACCTCGAACCGCCACCAGGGGGAATCTTCGGTAGCAGGGAATAAGGTACTTCTCAAAACCTTCCCGCACGGACGCAAGTTCAGACAACTCCGAGTTATGTGGAAAGGTATTCATGGAATCACGCGCGTTCCCGGGCCCTTACCCTCCCAAAGAACCTGCTGGAGGGCTCCAGGCACTCGGCCATCCAAAAGCCAGACGATCGGAACCCCGCGGGAAAGAGCTAACAACCCACCCTTGAGTTTGGGGATCATCCCACCGCTAATCCCTCCTGAACGGAGCAGGTCTTCCACCATCTCCTGGGTGATCCAAGGGATTGAGGAAGCCGGCTCCGACGGTTTTCGGAGCACCCCCGGAACATCGGTGAGGTAAATAAGACCCTGCGCGTGCAAGGCTGCGGCAAGATGGGCAGCCGCCAGATCCGCGTTTACGTTATAGCATTCTTGGGCCTCTTTTCCGCGAGCCAGTGGCGAGATCACCGGGATCGTCCTGCGGCTAAGCCGGGACCAAACCGGCGATGGATCCACAGTAATAATTTCCCCTACCCAACCTAGCTCCAGCTCTTCTCCCGTCGACTCGTCCGATAACCTTTGCCGGACCGCAGTAAAAATTTCTTCCCCGGGGATTGCCTCAGCTCTCCCACCCAACTCCGCAAGTTTTCGACAGGTTTGAGGCAAAATCTTTTGGGAAAACGTCTTGCGAACGACTTCGAGCGTGGCAAGGTCGGTGACTCGAAGTCCTTGATGGAAACGGACCTCCAGGCCCTGTTCCCTCATGGACTCGCTGATGGCAGGTCCGCCTCCACATACACACGTGACGCCCCATCCTAGAGCCACCACCTCGCAAACCTCCTGGTAGGGCTGGGGCGCTTGCTGGAGCGATCCGCCCCATTTGACCACTAGCACATCCACGGTACCCGGTCGAGATACCGCGTCATTCCCTGCCATTTCGCCGGACATATTCTGCGGTTAGGTCAGTGGTTAAAAGGCTATACTCTTCCTTTCCGACATGAAGATCCACCGCAACCGTCAAGTGTGGAAGGGATAGCATCTTACGAACGCGACTCTGAGCAACGAGGATAGGCTCTCCTTGACGAACCATTTGCACGCCATTGTAGAAAATGTCCACGAGCTCCTCTCGAACGCGCGCCCCAGAACACCCCAAGGCATCCATGATTCTTCCCCAACCTGGTTCTCGTGCGTGCCAGGCGCATTTGACCAAAACGGATTGGGCCACGGCACGGGCGCCCAGTTCCGCTTCCCTTTGGCTGCCCGCACCCCGGACCACAATCTCGACAACCTGCGTAATACCTTCCTCGTCTTCGAGAATTTTCCTTGCCAGCATTCGCAAGACCCTTCGTAAAGCCTCTTGAAAGAGCGTCGTTCCTTCCCCGCGCAGACCCAAGGGCCAATTGCGAGCTAGGCCGTTGGCGAGCACGATCAACGTATCATTCGTTGAGGTCGCTCCGTCCACAAGAATTCGATTGAAGGATTGGGCCACCCCACTCCATGCGCACTGGTAAAGGGCTTGGGGCTCAATGGCCACGTTGGTCGTGACAATGCAAAGGGTTGTGGCAAGCCTCGGATGAATGATCCCGCTACCCTTCGCCATGGCCCCAATGACTACCTCTGTAGGACCCAAAGAAAAGCGAAGAGCAACCTCCTTTGGCCGTGTGTCGGTGGTCAAAATCGCAAGGGCCGCATCCTTTCCCCCCTCCGGGCTCAACCGCCCCCAGGCCCGGCAGATCCCCTTGCAAACCTTTTCCATGGGAAGACGCCGGCCAATGCGTCCCGTAGAACACACAAGCACCTCCGAACGCCGGCACCGGAGGAGTTTCGCTGTAAAACGAGCCATTTCCAGGGCATCCCGAATGCCCCCGACCCCCGTGTACGCATTGGCGTTACCCGAATTAATGACAATCGCCCGGGCTATGCCCTTGCGGGCATGGCACATGGAAACACGAACCGGAGCCGCTTTAACCTCGTTGGTAGTGAAAAAAGCTGCCACGCGCGCAGGGACCACCGACGTAACCAGTGCTAGGTCCCGACCCTTCCTTTTGATCCCGCAGGCCACACCGGCTGCATGAAACCCCAAAGGGGTCGTGACCCCTCCCCCAGGGACGATTTCCCAGGGCTGCTCACCTGCTTGGTCCCGGACCGGCCGTCTCCCTTGCTCCCTCATAGGCTTTCCACGGAAGACCTCCATTTGAGCTTGCCCGAGTGCATGGTCTATTCGAGCTACGCGAAAGCAATAGGATAGGGATCAAGTCCGGTTCGCTCCTCCCACCCAAAGCGAAGGTTGAGCACCTGCACGGCTTGCCCAGCCGCTCCCTTTCCCAGGTTATCCAACGCTGCCAGCACCCAACCCCGCCCGCTGCGGGGATCCACACCCGGAGCCAGCTCGATTCGATTGCTTCCCACTACACTCCTCAACTGGGGAGCCGACTCGGGGGTTTCATCCCGGATGCGGATAAAGGGCTCCTTTCCATACCGCAGTCGATAGATCTCCAGGCACTCTTCCCTACCGATTGGCCGATCCAATTGGAAAACAATCGTTAGGAGAATCCCTCGGTGCACAGGGACCAGATGGGGGATGAAAGTCAACGCTCCCGTTGCACGGGATCCCCAGCGCTGGAGTTCCTCTTCCATCTCGGCCAGGTGCCGGTGTTGGGGGAACCCGTAGGCATAACTATTCCCCACCATCTCGCCGAAAAGAAGACGTGCCTCCAATTTTCTCCCGGCTCCCGACACCCCCGATAGACCCAAGATGACAACACTCCCTGGAACAACGAGATCCTTTTCTACAAGCGGGACCAGGCTCAAAAGAACCCCCGTCGGATAGCATCCGGGCAGAGCCAAAAGATCAAACGAAGGAATCAACTTGCGTCGAAGTTCCGGAAGGGCGTAAAGCGCTTGCTCGAGTAGCTCGGAAAAGGGATGCTCCCACCCATAGTAACGCGGATAAAGCCCCGGATCCTTTAGCCGGAAATCCGGCCCCAAGTCGAGCACAACACACCCAGAGCCACGCAAAACGCTCCCCCAACGGGAGGACACGCCCGGAGGGAGCGCAAGAAAGACCACTTTGGCACGGCTGGCAATCTCTTCGGGGGTTAAGTGTTCGAGTTTCCGGCAGGCTAGATCCTCCGGTAGATACGGGAGAACTTCACCGAACCGCTTCCCGGCATGCTGCTGAGAAACTAACGCCGTCAGTTCCACCTCCGGATGTCGGGATAAAAGCCGAACCAGCTCTTCGCCCGAGTACCCCGTTGCCCCAACGACGGCTACCGGTAGTCTCCTCATTTTCCTCCGGCGGAGCCAAAAGACCCCGTCAGAAAAGAAATCGAGTGCCAGGATACGGAAGAAAAAAAGCGCTTCCCTGCAGAGGAAAACCTATCGCTTGGAAAACTGGAATCGCTTCCGAGCCCCCGGCTGCCCCGACTTTTTCCTTTCCTTCATTCGGGGATCTCTCGTGAGAAATCCCAAGGGTTTGAGCGCGCTGCGCCACTGGGGGTTGTAGTGGATGAGGGCTCGAGCCACCGCATGGCGAAAAGCACCCGCTTGTCCCGATAGCCCCCCTCCTCGAATCGTGGCCACGACGTCGAAACTACGAAGCGCATCCACTGCTTCCAGCGGCGCGACGGCATGGGCGCGCCAAGAAACAACCGGAAAATACTCTGAAAGCTCGCGCCCGTTTACGACCAGATTTCCGCTTCCCGGCGTAAGTTTCACGACGGCTGTTGCCGTTTTCCTCCGACCCGTAGCCACCACTGGGGTCACCGCTGGACCAACTTCGCTCATCGGCCTAAAAACGTATCGCGTAGACTCTTTAGGTTATTTCCACCGGGACGGGGCGCGCCGCCGTATGGGGGTGGACAGGCCCCGCGTAGATATGAAGTTTCTTTCTCATTTTCCGGCCAAGCCGGTTGTGGGGGATCATTCCCCACACGGCGTGCTCGATTAATGCCTCCGGTTTCCGAACCCGAAGCTCTCGCGCAGTCATCACTTTCTGGCCTCCGATATAGCCAGAATAACGCGTGTAAATCTTCTTTTCTTCCTTGCGCCCCGTAAAACGAGCCTTCTCTGCGTTAATGATCACCACGTGGTCCCCACAGTCAACGTGCGGGGTAAAGCAGGATTTGTGCTTCCCTCGTAAAAGTACAGCCGCCCGAGCCGCGACCCTGCCCACCACGCGGTCAGCCGCATCAATGAGGTACCATTGCCTCTGCACCTCGGACGGTTTAAGGAACGGTGTCTTCATCCGCGACGATCTTTCCAGTATAAAATGCGTTGCCCTTTGGGTCAATGACAAAGCTCGTTTTACTCCTTTGTTTGAGACGCTCCCAAAAGGTGGCCCTTAACGATGGGTGGCAACCTGCGTAGCGACAAAATACGACGATAGCCTCTATTTGCACTATCACTCCAAGACCTTTTGGGGAGAGTTCTTTCCTTCACGCTGGGCAAGACTTTTCTTTTGCTGCGCCGCTTTTTTTTCCGCTGCCAAACACACACGCGCTCACTCGCGGTATCCTCCCGTTGCCGGCGAAAAGACCTGGTTTTAGCCTCTGCACGCTATTGGCGTTTCTCCAAGACCACTTGCCAAACGAAGCGCTTCCATTCTCTGCGGGAGCGTTTCACGGTTCCGGTCCCTTTCTGCCACGCCCGCCGTTATTCTAAGAAGAAACGGCACAACCCCGGCGGCACCCTAGCTCTTCTAGCAATCTAGTGCTTTCCTACGCTACATCCCCCAATGGGCAAGCCCAAACGGCGTACAACTCTCTGTCATTCTGCCGTCCGTGCACTCCCTAGAGTAAATCCTTGTCGCATCCCTTTATAGATTGCCTCCCACCTCCGCGACTCCGTTTAGCCCCTTATTCCCCTTTTGTCTCGCCAGCACCCGCAAGCCCGCGCCACCATCCGAGCCACGGGAGGCTTCTTGTCCCTAGATTTCACCCTGCGTATCCCACGGAGACCGCGGCTTTGCGTTCGGATAGCTCCCCAAGCAAAGTACCCTCCCTAGTCGGTGGCCTATTTCCCGGCAAAAATGTTTCCCTTGTCCTGCACGGACTCCGTGCATCGACTGTTCCTCAAACCATGAGAGCCCTTTCCCTGCGAGGGAAGATCGCCCCTGACGCCTCGGCCGAACGGCGTTGCCGACGATTCGCGTGCCGGGGTTTCCAGTGGCAAAGCCCGACTGGCGCCCAGTCCCGCGTTTTTACGCGATAGAGGCGTGGGAGACACTTGATTTTCTTTCGACCGGGTATCCGTTGCTTGGCGCCGCTTTTGGAGTCTCTTCCGAACCTCCGCCAGAGAAGCGACCTGATACGCTTCGTCCGAAGCGTCGTGAGTAGGACGAAGGCAAGATGACCCCCATTGCGAGTAGGCACGACTAGCTATGGCACGGATGGGCGTTCGGAGAGACCCAATCTTCTCCGGACGAGGGCACGAGGCCGTCTCCTGGTACGAACTTGATGCCATGGATGACGCGCGCGGTTGACCGCGCCGACCACACAGCACGTGTAGGCCGGCTCGATTTCGATCAGCTCGATTCCGGCGCAAAAAAGTCGACGTAAGCAATCGCAATCGCCTTGGCACTAGGCGAAGGAAAAGAGCGAGCGAGCCCGAACGGGATCCACCAAGGCAAGCGCGAGGCTTTCTTTTGCAAAGATCCCATCGTTCGATCACAACCGCCTTGCCCGATTCGGGACAAGGACCGGGCAATCTCCTTGCGCGGAGGAGCAAAAATCCCTTTTGGCCTCTTCCTCCCTCCTGCCATAGAGATTCCATCCGATCCGACGAACATCCACCCGATTGGCCAAGCGATCCGTTTCGCCCAAGGCACGATGATCCTCGTTGATCTCGAACCTGACCGCTCCAATAAGGGCGCTGTGTCACCAGCGAAAAGGGATCCGCGCCTCAACGCTCGCCAACACCCACCGCCCCTTCCGGTGCCGCACAAAGCGATAGCTCAAGCGCCAATCCCTCGCGCTTGCAGACCGAGTTTCCCCCTCTTCGTTGTCCCGATCACGATCCGGCTGGCGGCAAAGCGCCTGGAGGATCGCCTCCTAGCCGTAGGCCAAAGCGCACGCCCTCAAGAACCCAGTATTGGCTAGGGGCAACCCCCCAGCCCTCCGGAGTTTTCATCGGCCAGAAGCGCGTCAAGCCTCATCCGCAGGATGGCAAAGCCGCCGCTTTTTTTCTCATGCCACAGGTTCGATCGCAGCATCCTTTCCTCGAGCTTTCCGATCACCGCTTCCGCTCTTCCGGATCCACTCCTTAGCTTCCTTCATAAGCTCGCGCCGCCGTTCGCCAATCAAAACGATCTTTTCCCTAAGCTCGGACTCGGAAGGTATGGAAGTTTCAGGCAGCAAGACCGAACCGCGGCACGAAGGATCGCTTAAGCTTCTTCACCCAAACACAAGACCCCATCGGCCACAAAAACCTCCGTTCCACCCACCCATAGGGCAACCGCATAGGCACCAAATGGCGAAACCTCTTCCGGCTTCAGCCTTAAAGATGTCTCATATGTGAAAATTGGGAGCTTACGCCATCAATGGCTACCAGCGCCTTCTTGGCACGGTTGGGCACGGATTTTTTTCTCGAGCCTGCCCCCCCACAATGAAACGATCTTTTCCTGCAGATCCCCCACCATCTCGTCGATCATCTCATGGGGATCCACCACCAGGATCAATCATAGACCCTACATGGCCAATGCCCCTCCCCGATCCTCGAGAAACCCAAGCGCATCACCCGACCGCGCTGCTCGACCAAGATGACGCCCACCTTGGGATCACGCAGCTGCCCAAACAAGCCCCCTGCAATGGCCGGACATCCCTGAGCCGACCTCCTTGACTGCCTAAACGATCCGTAACGGTGTGCTTACAAACCAACTCGGAGAACCCAAGCCCATCGCCCGTCTCAATCCACTGGCTCATCAGCACCTGCACACCCACCCCTAGAGGACCACCCCATCGGGTTTTGCCGCCCTCCCCATGCACGATTCCCTTCCCGGCCGACAACTCCTCTGCCGCAACACCCAAACGCCCCTCCCTCCACATCCGCTAACCCCTCTTCTAGCCAACACCTGCCGCTCTGGGCCCACATACAGGTATCTTCACTGGATATGCTGCCATGACAAACCTTACCTGTCCCTACTTTGTTTCGCTCTTGACAACCCTTGGAGAGCCCAAAACCCCCAGAAGGGCCTTGAGATGGGCGAAATTGCGGAGGCTATCTGGCGCCTCGCTTTCGCGAGCCCTTTTTTCGGCCCATGGTTTTTCCGGCCCACCCTCTTACCAAACTCGATTGCATGTTCGCTAGCTCAAGGATATTATTGTAACTTCCGTGAGGGTTAGCCGCCCCCTGCCGAGGGGCGGTGACCAGCCATATGGATCCACTTTGTTCATCACATCCATCTGCCGAGGAGAGCCCCCAGCGTTGGACGAAGACAGACTCCCAGGAGATGTCAGGAGCCCAAATCGTTGTCCAGGCATTGGAACGCGAAGGGGTTGAGGTCCTTTTTGCCTACCCAGGTGGGGCGAGCATGGCCATGCACCAGGCCTTAACCCGTTCCCGACGGATCCGCACCGTTCTCCCTCGACACGAACAGGGAGGCATTTTCATGGCGGAAGGATACGCCCGCGCCAGCGGGCGCGTGGGCGTTTGCATGGCGACTTCGGGCCCCGGAGCGACCAATCTTGTCACCGGCATTGCCGACGCCTACATGGACTCGGTTCCCATCGTTGCGATCACCGGCCAAGTGAAACGAGATATGATCGGAAAAGGGGCTTTTCAGGAGACCGACGTTTTTGGGATCACCCTTCCGATCGTCAAGCATAGTTACCTTGTCCTAGACGCGCAAGATTTGCCCTTTGTGTTTCGGGATGCCTTTGCCATTGCTCAAACCGGAAGACCCGGACCGGTAGTGATTGACATCCCAAAAGACGTGCAACAATCCGTCGTTCGACCCCAATGGCCGGAACAGCCGAGATTTGCCCGGACACTTCAACTACCCAGAGCCAGCGATGAGCTCCTCCGGCATGTGCTCGATCTTATTGGAAAATCGGAACGCCCTCTTTTGTATGTTGGGGGAGGAATTATCACAAGCAACGCAGCAGAGGCTCTTCAAAGGTTTGCCGAACGGACACGCATCCCGGTCTGTACGACTCTTATGGGTATTGGAGCATTTCCAGAAACCCACGAACTCTCCCTCAAATGGCTCGGTATGCATGGAACGGTCTACGCCAATTTCGCTGCCGACCAGTGTGATTTGCTTCTGGCGCTGGGTGTGCGGTTCGACGACCGGGTCACGGGCAAAGTCGAAGAATTTGCGAAACGAGCGATCATCGTTCACGTCGATGTGGATCCGTCGGAGCTCAATAAAAACAAGCCTGCCCATGTGCCCATCCTAAGCGACGTCCGGTACGCGTTGGAACGCTGGAACCAGCTCCTGGAAGAAGAACGAAGACCGTGCAAGGGCTATCCCGAATGGATGGATCGGATTGCGCAATGGAAAAAAACCTATCCCCTGCAGTATCGCGAGCCCAAAGGCCAAATCATGCCCCAGCGGGTCATCCAGGAGCTGTGTCGGCTTACCCAGGGAGAAGCAATTCTCACCACCGGTGTGGGACAACATCAAATGTGGGCGGCTCAATACTATACCTTTCGCAGGCCGAGAACCTTCCTCAGCTCCTCAGGTCTCGGTGCGATGGGTTTTGGATTTCCTGCCGCCTTGGGTGCCAAAATCGCCTGTCCGGATCGTCAGGTGATCGACGTGGATGGAGATGGGAGTTTTCTTATGAATATTCAGGAGCTGGCGACCGCCGTCACGGAGGGCATCCCGGCGAAGGCAGTGATTCTCAATAACGGCCACCTCGGGATGGTGGTCCAGTGGGAAGATCGGTTCTTTGAAGGGAACCGGGCCCATACATTCCTTGGAAATCCAAGGAATCCCAAGGAACCGTATCCTGATTACGTTACGATCGCTCGAGGATTTGGAGTCAAAGCAGAGCGGGTTTCTCGGCCCGAGGAACTTATCCCAGCCCTGGAGCGGCTCCTCGAGTGCGACGAACCCTATGTGCTGGACGTGATCGTTCCCTATACGGAACATGTCCTCCCGATGATTCCTGCCGGAGGAACCGTACGCGATATGATTCTCGAACATTGGGAGGACTAGGAGGTTTTTTAGCCCGGTGGCCTTCACGCCGAGGGACCTCACCAAAAAAGGTTTGGGAACGCGCGTTTGTTCTGGTACGGTTGCCTAGACGGCAAAAAATGGGAATACAGTCGCCGAGCGTATCCGGAAAAGCGATCGGGGGAACTGACCCGTGGGTAGGACAACGAAAGGAGGTTTGTTCCCATGGCAACCTATATCATCCTTAGTACGCTCTCTCCTCAAGCGTTTGAGGATCCTAAACAATTCAAAGAGGTCGCCCAAAAGGTAACAGAAAAAATTCGCCAGGAATGCCCGGGTGTGACCTGGAAGGAAAGTTACGTGACGCTGGGGCGTTACGACATTGTCGATATCGTCGAATCGGATGACCCCGTCCAGGTTGAACGGGCTGCGTTGATTATCCGAGGCTACGGGCGTGCCCAAACCGAAACGCTTCCTGCGCGCCCGTGGTCGCAATTTTTACAGTCCTTGTAAACTCAAGGTAACCGCCTCTCCTGGCGTCCAGCGACCTGGATCCCCTGAAAGGAAAGCTCTGCTTCTTTCGAGCTAGGGAGCTGTGACGGCGGATGTCCCAGTACAAGAGCTTTGCCAGAAGAGGGCACGGTTCACAGCATTGAGATAAGCACGCGCGCTGGCTTCCAGCACATCGGTGGAAGCTGCGCGGGCGGTGATGACACACCCTTCCCCAAAATCTACTTTGATCATGACCTCTCCCAGAGCATCCTTACCCTGGCTCACCGCTCGGACTTGATAGTCCAAAAGATCCCCACGCTTACCCGTAATTCGATCGATCGCCTTCATTGCGGCGTCCACCGCGCCATCTCCCACGCAGGCTTCCGTCCAAACTTCTTCGCCTTTTCGCAAGCGTACCGCAGCCGTCGGAAGGGCCCCCGTTGAAGAGACGACACTTAAGTGTTCCAATCGGTACGTCTCAGGGAGCTGGGAAAGTTCGTTTTCGACCATCAGAGCTACGAGATCATCGTCGTACACAAATTTTTTCTTGTCGCCCAACTCCTTAAATCGCTGGAAGAGAGCTGCAAGCTCCTCCGGAGTGAGCTGAAAACCCAGCTGTTTCATTCTCTCCTCCAAAGCCGCACGCCCGCTATGCTTGGTCAGGGGCAGTTCCGTCCGACCCCATCCAATCTCTTCGGGGTCCATGATCTCATAGGTCTCCCTCCGTTTGAGAATACCATCTTGGTGAATGCCGGCACCGTGAGCAAAGGCGTTTTCGCCTACGATGGCCTTATTGCGCTGAACCGGTAACCCGGACAACCGGGAGACCAAGCGGGAGGTTTTAACGAGTTCTTTGAGACAAACCCCAGTGTAAAGACCGCCAAAAGCGTCGGAACGGGTTTTGAGCGCCATGATGATCTCTTCTAAAGCGGCGTTCCCAGCCCGTTCCCCGATTCCATTAATCGTACCCTCTACCTGCCGTGCACCCGACTTGAGCGCCGCCAGGGAGTTGGCCACCGCAAGCCCGAGATCATCATGGCAGTGGACGCTCAAAACCGCTTGATCGATGTTAGGAACCCGCGTCAAAAGATACGAAACCAGCTCGGCAAACTCCTGGGGCAGGGCGCACCCGACCGTATCGGGAATATTGATCGTCGTGGCACCTGCTTCAATGGCAGCCTCGACGACCCGGACCAAAAAGTCTCGTTCCGTTCGGGAACCATCCTCGGGGGAAAATTCTACATCCTCTACCCACTGCTTGGCCAAGCGAATGTGCGCAACAGCTAGCTCCACAATCTCATCCTCGGCTTTGGCAAGTTTATATTGCCGGTGCACGGGAGAGGTAGCGAGGAACACATGAATCCGGGCGCGTTTTCCGGCCGGTTGCAGAGCTTTCGCGGCGATCTCAATGTCCTCCTCCACACACCTCGCCAGTGCGGCGATCCGGGGGCCTTGAACCTCGCTGGCAATCTGCCAGACGGCTTCTCGATCTCCCGGGCTGGCTGCAGGAAAACCCGCCTCAATGACATCCACACCCAGCCGGGCCAGTTGCCGCGCAATCTCGAGTTTTTGCCGCACGGTCATACTGGCACCAGGACACTGCTCACCATCCCGCAGCGTCGTGTCAAAAAGAATCACCCGCTTGGGATCCTTTCTGGCACTTGCCCGCTCGCCCGTATTCATGGGTTCTCCTTTCCGATAGGTCCTAATACTCCGCTTGGGCTCCAGTGGTCTTGCGTTCGGCCATCCAAGGCATGAGCTTGCGAAGCCGGGCCCCCACCTTTTCCAAAGGGTGGTGACGAGCCTCTTTGAGAAGCTTTTCATATCTGGGCTTACCCGCCTGGGCTTCCGCAATCCATTCCTTCGCAAAACTCCCGTTTTGAATCTGCTTCAGCACCTCCTTCATTTGCTCCCGCACATGCCCATCGATAATCTTGGGTCCAACAGTAAGATCCCCCCATTTGGCCGTTTCCGATATGGAAAATCGCATCCCCGAAAGACCACTTTCATTGATGAGATCCACGATGAGTTTTAGCTCATGAACACACTCAAAATAGGCAAGCTCCGGAGGGTAGCCTGCCTCTACCAGAGTCTCAAAACCCGCCAAAATGAGTGCGCTGGTTCCCCCGCACAGCACAGCCTGCTCTCCAAAAAGGTCCGTCTCGGTTTCATCCTTAAACGTGGTTTCAAGAACCCCTGCCCGCGTCGCACCGATCCCTTTTGCCCAAGCCAGCGCCGTTGCTTTGGCCTTTCCCGTGGCATCCTGGTGAACGGCAAAAAGAGCCGGAACCCCTTGCCCTTGGAGAAATTGACGGCGGACCAGATGGCCAGGCCCCTTGGGCGCAACCAAGATCACATCGACGTTGGCCGGAGGATGGATTGTCCCATAATGAATGCAAAATCCGTGGGCAAAGCCTAGGGTTTTGCCAGAAACAAGCTGGGGAAGAATTTCTTCCCGGAACACCTCCGGCATAGCCATGTCGGGCACGGCTAGGAAAATGACGTCCCCTAAGCGAGCCGCCTCCGAAACCGAGGTGACCTCAAGCCCAAACTCCCGGGCAAGAGCCGTCGAGCGACTCCGAGGTCGAAGCCCAACGACCACCCGCACCCCGCTGTCCCGAAGATTCAGCGCGTGAGCATGTCCTTGTGAACCAAATCCGACGACCGCAAAGGTAAGTCCCTTCAACACCCCCAAATCAGCATCCTCCTCCCGGTACACTTGTAAGCTCATCACATCCTCCTATCGACGTTTTCTCTTTTCCCAACCCGCACCCTAGCTTTCCCGCGGCAAAGCGATCTTTCCGGTTCGGGAAAGATCGAGAATCCCAAAATTTTCCATAAGAAAGATAAACTTAGCGATTTTACCTTCGTCCCCCGTCACTTCAATCGTGAGGGACTTCGGCTGAACGTCCACAATTTTGGCACGGAAAATATCACACATTTGAAGAATTTCGGCCCGGGTTTTTTCATCTGCCTTTACCTTAAGAAGGACCAGTTCCCGATCAATGTATTCGCCCTCCCGGAAGTCCTGAACCGCAAGAACGTCCACAAGTTTATTGAGTTGCTTGATCACCTGGTCCAGCACCCGGTCATCCCCTTTGACCACAATGGTCATGCGAGATACGCTCTCATCATGGGTGGGACCCACGTTGAGGGTATCAATATTGTACCCGCGGCCACTAAATAAACCAGCCACTCGAGTCAAAACACCAAACCGGTTTGCGACTAGAACAGAAATGGTATGTCTCATCGCTTTTCCCTACCATGACGTCTCGGATCCTGGGCGCAACTGTCTTTCCCCGAAAAAAGACCGTTTCGGGCCAGCCAATACCACCCTCTTTTTCCTACAGGCCTTGAAACGCGGCACGGGTGAGATTCTTCCCTGCCTTCCCGCCGCGATTCTTTTCTCGTTGGGAACAGCCCTTTTGTAAACCCCGAAACGCGAATGTTTTGCTTTCCAAAGTGACCCAAAGGGTCACCGGAAAAAGCGCCGCCTCATTCGATCTTCCTTGGAAAGATCCTTTTCTCAACTGGCCGAGGTTTCCGTCAACAATGAAGCGTACCGTGCGACTCCTACTTGTCTCGCTCCGGCACAGAGGAGAAAGAGGTCGGAAGAGCTGAGCCCTTGGGCCCAGTTCGGCTGAGCGGCAGCCACCCGCGGCTAACTAGCCTAAGCCCCAAAAAAAATGCCGGGAGACCCAAAATAAGCCCCGTTCTTTTTTCTTTTTGGTTGTATGCGAGCGGAAGCTTGGGAGCCCTGGCCACACGCTCCTTTGCCGTCTGGGTAGAAAACAAACCATCCCCATGTCGAATGCCTAGCGCAACCCAAAGAAAATGCCTTTCTTTCCAATGAGAGACTCTTCCTTGGTTTCATCTTTTCTTCCGCCAGGCGCGGAACAAAGGAAGACTTTTTTGAAAAGAGAACTTTTCTTACCCCGGGGTAAAGATTTCCTGCCATTGCCACGCCCCGGGCCCCTCTTGGCAAAACCCCGGCACCATGCTATGGATCTTTCGCTTTTGGCAAACCCGGGCGTTCGAACTCCCTCAGCCCCGATCGTGCCAACGGATGCATAAGATTAAACCGTGGATTTTGGCTCTTTGTGCAGGCCTGGCTGCCCTTTTTAGCTTTTTAGGCAAGCTCTATTTCGAGCATTACGTGGCACAACGCCCTCACGGAGTCATCCTGTTCCTTGTTCCGGGCCTGGAAATGTCACTTCTGGAGCGAGCCCGGCGCGTAGCACAGTTGCGGGGCCGTGATCTTTGGATTTGCCGGGACTTTCGGGTTCTGGCCTCCCTCTCTCTTGTAGCCCCTCACAACACTTGCCTCGAAGAGGGAGTAGTAGCCAGCTCGCTTGCTTGTGGCCAGCGCGTTTCCCCAGGAAAAATCGCCCTAGGACCCAACGGCCAGCGCCTGGATTCCCTGTTCTATAGCGCCCAGAGGAAAGGGAGGGCTACCGGTTTTGTCACCGACGGCGACCTGACCAATCCCTGGCTTGCAGCCTTTTACAGTCAAAGCTGGACGGGCCCAGATCCCCTGGGACAAACGGCAGCCGAGCTTTTGGATTCCGCGCGACCGAATCTTGCGCTAGGAGGCGGAGGCCAGCATTTTTCTCCGGCCACTCTTCGCAACGAGTACGGGCGGAGGGACGGAAGAAACCTTTTGGAAGAAGCCCGCGCATGGGGATATCAGGTCGTCCACCGTTCTTCCGAACTTGAAGAACTGGCTGCTTGGAGATCCCGATGGGTGTTAGGACTTTTTGCCCCGGGTCCTCTCTACTTTGTGGCTTGCCGAGAGGAAGTCCCGCACATCCCGAGCCTGGCCATGATGACACGGAGGGCCATTGAGATGCTCCAGTACAACCTTCGGGGCTATCTTCTCATCGTGGAAGAAGATCTTCTTGCACAAGCTTGCCGGAAGAACTGGACGGAGCTGGCCTTGCGGCAGGTGGAAGAACTCGATGCCGCGGTCGAAATAGCCAGCCGGTACGCAGGAACACGTTGCCTTTTGGTACTCGTGGGGGTGCGCGGCTTTGGATTTGTGGACACCCCGCCGCCGAATGTCCCTGCTCCGCGCGCGGAAGCAGGGGAATGGTTCAGCGGTCCGGGGGGAATTCCCAAGGAACTTTCCCAAGCTCGCTGGCTCAAGGAACAAAAAGAAAAAGGAATTTTTTCGGAAAGCTCGACCGACTGGTTTTACCCCCACCCGGCCTGCTCGTTTGCTTTTGAAGCCCTCCCCACCGCCAACCCAGGCTGGCTTGCGGCCCGGGGACCAGGGAGCGAAAAGCTCGGTGGCTTTTATGATAGTACGGAGCTTTTTCGCAAGTTAGACCCTTGCCTTTAAAAACCCCGTTTTTTAAGGGAAAAGCGAAGATCCCTGGGTCAAAGCCCCCATGCAAAATCCCGGCGCGTTTGCTCTCCAGAGAGACCGTTCCGCGCGCCGTCAAACCGGGAGCGTTCATGCGCGGCAACCCCCCCAATGAGCCAGTTTCCTTGATCAAACAAGCTCTATCCAAGCGAGGAAGGGGTTGGCCCTGCCTCTTTGTTTCTGGCGAGGAGTTGGCCCTCTACGTACAACTTTTCCCAAAGCGCCAGCCAGTCTTCAGCCGATAATTCCTCGGGCCTGCGACTATCAGGTCTTCCCAGGGCAGCTGAAAGCATTTTCCGTCGGTGGGTAAAAGCCCTTCGAACAAGCTGGTAAAACGACATTCGCTCCTCCCGAGTCCACTGGCGTTTCGGTTGCCAATCCAGAACCACCGCGCTGGATTCCACCTCCGGGCGTGGGTAAAAGACCTCCGGGCCGATACGTTTTACGATCCGAGCCCGGTACTCGACTTGGATAAGGACGGAAAGAGCACTATAAGCATGGCTTGAGGGCCGGGCGACAAACCGCTCGGCTACTTCCCGCTGGAGGGTGACCAGGAATCTTTTGGGACAATACCGGTAATAGATCCAATCGAGAACCAGTCGCGTACCCACGTTGTAGGGAAGGTTTCCCAGGACCAGCGGAAACCGGTCCGTAGGGGCAAGCTCGACCTTCCGAGCATCTCCCTCAACGAGTCGGAACGATGGTTGGGTGCCAAATCGCTCCCGGAGAACGCGGCATAGCTTGGGATCGATCTCGAGGGCGACCACGGAAAGTCCTTTTGCCAGTAAAACTTCCGTCAGCGCGCCAAGCCCCGGCCCGATTTCTACCACTCCCTCAAGCTTGTCCCACCCCTCGAGCGCAAGCCGAACGAGGGCGCGAGCCAGATTCGCGTCAGAAAGAAAATGCTGGCCAAGGCTTTTTTTGGGAAAAATCCCGTAGCGGGTAAGCCAGTAACGAATATCTGAAAGGGTCACCGCTGGCTCCGAAGTCGGGCCCCGCGCGCTAGGGGCCAATTAATCAAAATATTGCGATATGTGAATGATTTTTCCACTTGCCCTCCTCCTCGCCGCCCGCTAGGGAAAAGGACTATGGCACTACTTACCCATACCCTAGGCTATCCACGCATTGGAACGCGACGTGAGTTAAAAAAAGCTCTCGAAAGCTTCTGGGAAGGAAAACTCTCCCAGCAAGAACTTTTGTCCATTGGATCACAGCTCCGGAAAGAAGCTTGGCTAGAACAAACCCAGCAGGGCATCGCACTTCCTGCCTCAAACGATTTTAGTTTGTACGACCATGTTCTCGATGCCTTGTGGCTGGTCGGAGCTATCCCACCCCGGTTCGGCCAGCTCGCCAGCGAGCCTAAGATCGACTGGGAAGTCTATTTCCGCATGGCCCGCGGCGCTCCGGGTGTAGCACCCTTGGAACTCACCAAATGGTTTGACACGAACTACCACTACCTCGTTCCCGAGTGGCACGACGCCCGTTTTTGCCTCTGCTCGCATAAACCTGTGGAAGAGTGGCGGGAAGCTCGACAATTGGGTATCGAAACAAAGCCCGTCTTTTTGGGACCTTTGACCCTTCTTCTTTTGGGAAAACCTCAGGAACGGCTTGCCGAACTATTGCCTCCTCTCTGCACGGTTTACCGACAACTTTTCGCGGAACTTGCCCGGGAGGGGGTCCGCTGGGTCCAGCTTGACGAACCCTTTCTTTGCACCGAGCTCCCCTCTTCCCTCCTCGAAGCTTATCGATCCGCCTATGCGTTTTTGGCCGAGGCAGAGCCACGACCCAATCTCCTTTTGGCCACCTATTTTGGCGAGCTTGCAGGCAACTGGACCGTCGTCCGCGATCTACCCTGGGAAGGGATTCATGTTGACGGCGTCCGGGCAGCCCACGAGCTACCCCCTCTTCTTGCGACCTTCCCCAAGGGAAAAGTCCTTTCCCTCGGAGTGGTCGATGGGCGCAACGTCTGGAAAAATGACTATGCTCGTTCTCTTGCCCTGTTGGAAGAGGCCCTTGGGGTGGTGGGAGAAAATTACCTATGGGTTGGCCCAAGCTCTTCCCTTTTGCATGTGCCGCTTTCACTGGAAAAGGAGACGAAACTGGACCGCCAAATCGTCCCCTGGCTCGCTTTTGCCCGAGAAAAGCTTGGTGAACTGGCAGAACTAGCCGATCTTGCGACCCGAGCTTGGAAGCAAGATCCACGCTTTCTTGCCAACCAGGAGATTCTTCGCCAGCGAAAATCTAGCCCTCTAGTGACCCGCCCCGAGGTACGCAGCCGGCTTGCCAGCTTGAACCCCTCGCTTTTCCGCCGGAAAAACCCTTACCCCATTCGCAGGCTCGCCCAGCGTAGCTCGTTGCACCTACCCCCTCTTCCCACCACGACCATCGGGTCGTTTCCCCAAACACCCGAGGTGCGGAAAGCCAGGGCGAAGTGGAAAAGCGGAGAATGGAGCCAAAAGGAGTATGAAACATTCGTTGAGAACGAAATAAAGAAAGTCATCGAGCTTCAAGAATCCCTTGGCCTTGATGTCCTGGTTCACGGAGAATTCGAGCGGACCGATATGGTGGAATACTTTGGAGAACTTTTGGAGGGGTTTGTTCTTACCGAAAACGGATGGGTCCAGAGTTATGGGTCGCGCTGTGTCAAACCACCGATTCTTTATGGGGATGTATCCCGTTCGCGGTCGATGACCCTCCGGTGGATCCGCTATGCCCAAACGCAAACCCAAAAACCCCTCAAAGGAATGTTGACCGGTCCGATAACGATCCTTCGGTGGAGTTTTGTGCGGGATGATCTGGGTGAAAAAGAAGTTGCCTACCAGCTCGCCCTATGCCTGCGTGACGAAGTCTGCGAGCTGGAATCAGCCGGCATCCGCGTTATTCAGGTCGATGAGCCAGCCCTTCGGGAAGGGCTTCCCCTTAGGAAAAGCCAGTGGCCCGCTTATCTCGAATGGGCAGTGGGAGCGTTTCGCCTAGCAACGTCCGGGGTCGAAGACCGGACCCAAATTCATACCCATATGTGTTACTCCGACTTTGGAGATATTTGGCAAGCGATTGTGGATCTGGACGCTGATGTGATTTCCCTGGAAGCAGCCCGTTCCGGCTTTTCCCTCCTAGAACTTTTTACCCGGTTCCCCTTGCCCAATGAAATTGGACCTGGGGTGTGGGATGTTCACTCGCCCCGGATCCCTACCGTGGAAGAAATCTACCAAGCTCTGCTCCATATGGCCCGAGCCGTTTCCCCCGATCGGCTTTGGGTCAATCCGGATTGCGGGTTAAAAACTAGGAGTTACAAGGAAGTCGTCCCATCACTTCGCAACATGGTGGAAGCGGCTCGCAAAGCTCGGGAAACGCTCCTTGCAAAAAAAGATCTTGAGCGGGCCGGATAACGAACGGGTGCCCGGTTCCGATGTTCATCACCTGCGGTTTTCTACAACGATCAGCCGCCATTCCCCTACCAGGAAAGATCGCCCGGGACGTCAGGTGAACCGTGCTATCGACGATTCGCGTTCCGAGGTTTCACTGGCAACGCCCGGCTACCGGTCAGTTGCGCGTTTTCGGGGACAGAGGCATGGGAGGCAGCGGGATTAGCTTTTGACCGGGTATCCGCTGTTTGCGCCGGTTTGAGAGTCTCTTCCGAACCTCCGCCATAGAAACGACCATACATGCTTTGTGTGATTGCTTGCAGGTAGAGCGAAGGTGAGATGACCCGCCCTTGCGAGTAGGCGCGACTGCCTCTGGCACGGATGGGCGTTCGGAGAGACCCAATCCTCTGCGGGCGAGGGGACCAGCCCGCGCCTTGGTAAGAACTTGATCCCATGACAACGCGCGTGGGTCACCACACCCGATGAGAGACGTGTAGGCCGGGTCGACTTCGAGGATCAGCTTGGCTCCGGCGCGAAACGAACCCGCCTTGAGGATCGCGCTCGCCTTAGCGTACAGGAAGGAAAAGAGCGAGCGCGAAGGGGATCCACTGACTCTCCCTCAAGCTCCCTCTTACGAAAATCCAACCGGTGGATCACAGGCAGCTTGCCCGATTCGGCGCAAGGCCCGGCCGATCCCTTTGCACGCATGAGCAAAAGGGGCTTTGGCCTTTTCCTTTCTCCTGCCATAGAGAGTCCATCGGATCCGACGAACATCCACCCGATTGCCGAAGCGATCCGTTTCGGCCAAGGCCAGACGATCCTCGTTCATCTCAATGCCAACCGCTCCGGCAAGGCGCCCTCAGACCAGGGAAACCGGTCCGCGCCTCGGCGCTCGCCAACACCCGCCACCGCTTCCGATCGCGCACGAACCAGAAGCTTACCGTAGATCGCTCCCGCTTCCGGACGAGTTTCCCGTCCTTGATTGGTGCGATCACCCTCCGGCTGCCGGAACGGACTTCGAAGGATCGCCTGCAGGCCGTAGGCGAAACGCACGCCCTTGAAAGAACCAGGTGTTGGCGGGGGCTCCCCCATCCCTCCGGTAACCGCAAGCCGATAGGCTCCCGTTCGGAGATACCGTGGCTTGGCAGGACGAGTTCGCGGGGGTTTTGTCCTTCGACCCGAGGACACAGAAGGGGCTTTTCCGCTGCAGCTCCCCATCCCTCTTCCAGTTGGCAGAAAGTTGGCGTATCGGTTTTCTTTCAAGGAAAACTCTTTCCAAGAAGAGGCGGAGGAAACCGAACGACAAACGCCCGCGCTTGGGACCCCCCTTCGGCCAGAAGCACGTCAAGCTTGGGAGGGAGGATGGCCAACCGCCGCTTTTTCTTAGGCAAAACGTTCGATCCCGGCTCGTTCTTTTCGAGCTTGCGGACCACCTTTTCCCCTCTTCTCGATCCGCTCCGTAACTTCCTCAATGAACTTGGGCCGCTTTTCGCCGATTACAGCCATCTTTCCTTCGAGCTCTCACCCAGAGGGCATGGAACTCTCGGGCGGCCAAGCCAAATTGCGGCAGGAAGGATCCATTACCCTCGTTGAGCAAAACACAAGCCCGCATCTAGCAGAAAAAGCTCCGCTCCACCCGCCCGTAGAGCGCCGCAGAGCTGGTAAGCAACGCCCCGTTGCTGGGGCATCACCCGGAAACGCGTCCGGTAAGGGAAAAGAGGGAGCTTACTCATCCGATCGCTTCGGGTGCCCTCTTGGCACGGTTCCAAGGAGACCTCTTCCCGTAACGCCTGGCACAAAAGCCAAACCCTGAGCTCATGCAGGCCACGCACGAGGACGTCAGTCCATCTCCTTGAGATCCACCACCAGGATCGATTAACTCCGTGCGGCCAACGCCGCTTCCCAGTACGCAAACCCGAAGCGCATCCGCCGGTGGCACTACTCGACCAGGATAACGCCCACCTTCGGATGAGAGATCCGCCCAACAAGCCCTCTCCGATGGCCCTTCATCTCGGAGCCGACCTCCTTGACGGCCGGAGCGATCCGCAACGATTTGCCGGAGAGCAAACTCGAAAAAAACCCAAGCCCATGGTCTCTCAATTCGCTCTCGGATCGCCCGCTTGCACACCCGCCCTAGAAGACCACCCCATCGGGCGCTGCCGCCTCCGGACGCACGATTACCGTTCTAGTCCGCACCTTTTCTGCAGCAAAAAACAAACGCCTCTCCTTCTCCATCCGCTAACCCGCCTCGTAGCCAAAACACCCTCCCGCTTGGCCCATGCACTCAACTTGATCCGGATATACGACCATGAACAACGTTATGTGTCGCTATGTTTTTCAACTACTGGCACCCCCTTTACCCAACAATGAACCTCAGCCTGTATCGTACCGGATAGTAAAGTGGGAGAACTCTCCGGTCGAGGGTCCCCAAATAACCTCCTTTCCCTGGATATAACGTCCCAACCGGCTTGACTCAATGGCCCGAAGAAAGGAGAGGAGCTCCGGTTCCGGGCCCTCCGCCACCAGCTCGACTCGACCGTCGGGCAAATTGCGAACAAAACCGGTCACTCGGAATCGCTCGGCCAAAGCTTCCGCCGTGTACCGAAACCCCACACCTTGAACCCGGCCGGAAAAAAAGACTGTCATTCGCCGAAGGTCCATAGAGGGAAAGGTATCCTTTCGCCTTTGATAAAAAAGTGCTTGTCTCAACAACGAAAAAGCGAATTTTCGACTATTGGCGCATGTCATCTCTCCACGGCGGACAGTTTCTCATCATTGGAGTACCCGGCCCCACGTTGGATCCGGAGTTTGAAAAACTGGTCCTATCCCTTCAGCCCGCAGGATTTATCCTTTTTGCTCGAAACATCACGGGAGCCCGACAACTACGAACCTTAACGGACCAATTGCGTGCTCTTCTTCCCTACCCCCCTTTCTTTTGCCTGGACCAGGAGGGGGGCAGGGTTGCCCGATTAAAAACCATTGGAACGGAACCCCCCAGTGCGGAAGAACTTGGTCGCGCTCGTGATCCTGGTTTGGTTCGGCAGCACGGCGAGTTAACCGGGCAACTGTTGCGGTACTTTGGATTCAACTGGAATCTCGCCCCCGTACTTGACTTGACTCCTGACCACGGGCAACCCAACTCCCTGCAAGGCCGGACGTTTGGGAAAGATCCTCAAGCGGTTGCTTTGCTGGCTCGTGCCTTCGTGGAAGGCCAGGCAAGATGGAGCGTTCTTTCGTGCGGCAAGCATTTTCCTGGGTATACCCCGGCCCGGCTAGATCCTCATTTTGAGCTCCCCCAGGTTGACCGTTCGATTGAGGAGTTGGAAGCTTGGGAATGGAGGCCTTTTGCGAGCCTCATTCATGAGCTCCCTACCCTGATGGTCGCCCATATCGCCAACCCCAAACTGGATCCCGAAGGCCTTCCGGCAACCCTTTCGAGCCGGGTAATCGAGGAGTGCCTTCGAAAGCGCCTGGGTTTTGGAGGGTGTGTGGTAACGGATGATCTAGACATGGGTGCCATTACCCGGCACTTTCCCCTGGAAGAAGCAGCAAGCCGGGCTCTCCAAGCAGGGGCAGATTTCTTGCTTTTGTGTCATAGTTTTTTGACCACAGCCGAAAAGATTGCCGCCGCATTAGAGAAGCTTCCCAGTGCGATGCTCGAAGAGCGAGCCGCACGGATCGAAAGGTTGCGAGCACGCCTTCCCGAGCCCATCCCTTTTTCTCACGAAGATTGTGCCAGCTGCAATGATAAGATAGCCCAACTACGCGAGGAGGTGCGAAAAAGAGGAGGAGAGGGAAAGGAATCTGGAGGGGACACGTTTTCCTCTCCCGTGGAGGGCTATTAGGACTCGCAGAGTTCCCTATAGCCCTAGGCTTTCGGCGGGGCTGTCAAAAACCCTCATCGGGCAAGGTTTTGCTCCGCCTGACCAACCAACATTCTGCTGGCAAAAAGTGGCGATCACGACATGAAGAGCTTGGAGTGGATGGGAAAAGAAAAGATCCCGCCCGGAGCCTGGATCGCGTTGGTCAATGATCTCCCTGAGGATCTTTTGACGCTTCTCCACCGCGAAGTGGGTTCTCCCCTCTGTGTCCTCCCAAAGAAGAAAGACGACCAGGCTAGTGTTTCGCAGTTGGCTAATGGATGGATCGTAACACCGGACCCCCGGGCGAGATTGAGCAGTCCCTCGTCGGATCTTGTGTCTTGGCTGCGGATGGGGCGTTCCCTCCTGGTGGTCTTGGAAAGCCCGTGGACTCCCGGAAGCCTCGTAGGAGGGATTCCTCCTTGGATCGAAGAGCTTCTCGGGCAAGTTCCGGTTCCTCTTGTGCCTTTATGGGTGGACTGGTTCTGGGCGAAAATCTGGGAAAGACTTCTTCCTTCTAGCCTTCTCCCTAGCTCTTCTTCAGCTGTGCGGATCTACGCCGGTAGCCCTATCTTTCCGGAACCATCTCCAGCACAAACAATGGATACCCTCCGAAAGGAACTCTACGATCTATCCGAACGTGCTCTCTCGAGCCGGCCAGAACTAGAAAGCAATGTGGTCTTGGCAGTTCTCTCCGCAGCTAAGAGAAACCCCAACGAAGAAGTGTTTTGGGACAGCGTGGCTCTCCGTGGCATTGGTCGGAAAAAGCTTTGGATAGTAGCCCTTTCCCTTGCAAGCTGGCTCCGGGCGGTCGTGCGCGAGGAGAGAGTCGGGATCGTTCTCCCGCCTGGGATCGGTTCGGCCATTGCGAACCTTGCTTGCCTTTTGGCCGGGAAATCGGCTCTCAACTGCAATTTTACGGCCGGTCCCCGGTTCAATCGTTTCGCTTTGGAGCAAGCTCAGGTAAAGGTCGTTGTAACGGCCGAAACCCTCCGGAAGCGCTACCCCGACTTCCCATGGCCCGAGCGAACCTTCGATCTTAAGGACGTGCTTCGAAGGCAAAACTGGTTTCGAATGGGAGTCTGGGCGATAGCTCACCGTTGTCTTCCTCTCCGCGCGCTTGTCGAAGTGTTGGGGATTCCTAGGGAAGGAGGAAATCGGGAAGCGCTTCTCCTCTACACAACGGGAACCAGCGGAGATCCCAAGGGAGTGATCCTTTCCCACCGGAACCTTTTGGCGAATCTAGCGCAAATTGAAGCACTGCTAGGCGATCTTCGGTTAAAAAAAATGATGGCCTCGCTTCCCGTCTTCCATAGTTTTGGAGCGACCGTGACCCTCTGGTGGCCCCTGGCAGGAGGTCCTCGTGCCGTGAGCCACCCCAGCCCTTGGGAAGCCAACCGGATAGCCGAGTTAATCCACCAACACCAAATCGACGTTCTCTTTACTACCCCCACCTTTTTGCGAGGGTTTTTGCGCGGGGTACCACCTCAGCAACTCGTCCCGTTGCAAATCGTTATCACTGGAGCGGAACGGCTTCCTTCCGAACTGGCCACGGAGTTTTGGGAGCGGTTCCATGTACCTGTCTGCCAGGGCTACGGGATGACCGAGGCTTCGCCCGTGGTGTCGGCGGCTTTCGTGGATTTCCGCCACCCGTTGCATTGCACTCGTCAAACAAGGACCTACAGGGAAGGAAGCGTGGGAAGGCTGGTACCCGGGCTTTCCCTGCGGATTCGTCATCCGGAAACCAAGGAAGAACTCCCACTGGACCGGCCGGGTCTTCTCTATTTGAAAGGGCCCAATCTCACTTCGGGATACCTGGGAGACCCTGAAAGAACCCAACAAGCATTTGAAGAAGGCTGGTACTGCACCGGCGACATCGGGAGACTGGATCCCGAGGGATTTCTTTTTATTGAAGATCGGGCCAACCGGTTTTCGAAAATCGGTGGAGAAATGGTTCCGCACGCAACGGTGGAAGAGGGTTTGCAGAAGCTCTTGTCCCACTCCCACGAGCAGAACGACCTTGTGATTATCGGCGTGCCTGATCTTACCAGGGGCGAGAGACTTATCGCATTGACCACCAAACAGTTTTCCCTTCCCGACATCCGAACCGGGTGGAGACAGTTAGGGCTTCCTTTGCTATGGCTTCCGAAAGAAGTGCATCAGGTAGAGGAAATTCCTCGGACACCTCTGGGCAAACCGGATCTGAAAGCTTGTCAAAAGCTTGCGATCCAGCTTTCTCGTAAGAGCAGAGCCAAAGAGGAAGAAGCAGGCTAAACCGGCAAAAAAGGAGCAACGAAACCATTCCCCACGCTTGGGATAGGTTGCTACGGTTACATCCGAAGGTAAAGTCGTCCCAATAGGTTCCCATCCACCGATTCACGCCGCATTCACTCAACGACCACTACCACCTCCTGACTTCCTACTTCCATCCGCCACTCCCCGGGGCCGGTGATGGCGAAGGACCACTACCCCTCTCCGAGACTTACCGAAAACACCCCATGGCTAACCAAAGCGATGCGGCGAGCCTGCCGTTCCGTTGGTGCTTTATCGACCGGGTGACAACGGCCGGATTTTTTAGCGAAAAAGCTCGCATTGGCGGTTTCCAGGGCTTAGAGAGAATGTTTCCTTGCGTTAGGCCCCGCTTGCCGACTCGCCTGCTTCCCCGAGCCTTTTCGTCAAAAGCCTTCGACCACCAGCAACCGCTCCGGGTGTTTCCGACTGGACCAGTCGTTACCAGGTAAAGATCCCTTCCTCCTCACTGGACGATCCACCCTCTTTATGGCGCACACTAGACATGGACGAGAACAAAACGGTTGGCACGGTCACAAGACTTTGCGAGGACGGGCCCGCAGCCAAACGAACTCTAACAAACAATGCTTTCCGTGACCGAAGAAAAAGGCTTTTTCAAAAGGCACAAAGCAAGGAGAAAATAGGAACAGACAAAAGATTACCCTGAAAGAGAAAAACGGTCTTCCCGAGGTTCTTTGTTCCGAAAGATGCTCCTAAGGCGGGGGAAGGATTTCCCGCAGGCGTTCTCTCATCCGGTGCATGCGTGGATAGGACGATCCCAAGGCACTTTCCAAATCCTTTCCCGTTCCGCTGAGTTGGGCAACCCGATATTCGTAACGTTCCACAAGCATCCAACTGGGCGGGTGCTTTTCGAGATATCCCAGCGCTAGGCTTACCAGGCGATAAAGGTCCGCTACTTGAGTCTGGGATTCTATGGCGGCGAGTACAAGTTCCACCAAATACTCAGCAGTTGCCCAGACCTCCCAGTTTCTCCGGAGATTGTCAAACGCATAGAGAAGCTGGACTTCTTTAATGATAAAAAGATCACTACGAGAAGGAACAACAAGCTCAAGCTCACATAAAAGGTAAGGGTCCCACGAGAGGCAGAAAGGATTTTTCGGGCGCCGAGCACCTTTGGCTAGCGTTCGAATCCAGCCCAGTTCCTCGGTCAGCCAGTGAACAATGAGACTCGTTTCCGAATAGCAATACCTGCGAACCAGAAGACCCTGCGCGCTTGCGGTTTCCACGTTTCCCAAGGCTTTGTTTTATCGTGGTGAGGTATCGCTCGGACGCAAAAGCCTCTGCACGATCCGTTCCTGTTCAGACCACATGGCACTCCGTTCCTTCTCCCCCTTGTCGGACCAGCCGGCTAAATGAAGCAGCCCATGCACGCAGTAACGCAAAAGTTCCTCTGCCAACGGAATGTTTCTTGCTTGCGCCTCTTCCTTGGCCACCGCTGGACACACCAGAATTTCTCCGTAGTCAAACGTCAGAACATCGGTAGGTTCCGAGTCCTGATGGTACCGGTAATGGATCTGGCTCATATCACGGGCAGAAACGAGCGTAATTTCGATTCTTTCCGGAAGCCGTCTTCCTTTTGTCGCAACCATTTTAACGGCTTGCACTAGTTGATCTTGCAGCGGGGCTATCGCTACCGGAACCTCTTTTTGCCGATTGACCACTTCCACCATCGCGGATCTCCTGTTTCGGGTATTGCAACCGACTGTGCATGGCTGTCTTTAGCATGGAGCTTAAACGAGCCGCAACTTTCCAAATTTCTTTGAGCGAAAGCCCACACTCGTCCAGCTGCCGATCCCAAATCCGCTGCCAAACAATTTCCTCAACCAGTTCCTCGATGCGCTGGGGCGTTGGCTTTTCCAGGCACCGGGAAGCACTTTCCACCGCATCGGCCAGCATGAGAATCCCAATCTCTTTGGTTTGGGGCTTGGGGCCCGGATATCGGAACGTTCCTTCCTGGACCCCCGAATCCGAACCGGGCACCCCCAAAAGCTGGCGACCGACTTGGGCATCCTCGCTCATCCGCTTAGCCCGGTGATAAAAGTAATAGACGAGTCCATCGCCATGGTGCTGCTGGATCGCTTCAATGATAGGCCTGGGAAGACGATGTTGAAGAGCCAAATCGACCCCTTCCTTCACGTGAGAAATGATGATGAGAG
The DNA here is from genome assembly GCF_905250085.1 of Candidatus Methylacidithermus pantelleriae. GTDB lineage: Bacteria > Verrucomicrobiota > Verrucomicrobiia > Methylacidiphilales > Methylacidiphilaceae > Methylacidithermus > Methylacidithermus pantelleriae. The sequence goes on along the minus strand of NZ_CAJNOB010000023.1, from coordinate 86,591 downwards.
CGCTCATGGATGGAGATAGAGAGTCGTGCGGGTTTGCCCCCGGAACCATATTTTCGGCAAAATAATGAGGATTGGTCAGCTTGCCCACGTCATGGAAGTAAGCCATTACCCGGCATAGGGTCGGGTTAGCCCCGACGGCCACAGCTGCGGCCTCGGCCAGGTTAGCTACCATAAGACTATGGTGATAGGTCCCCGGCGCTTCCATCATAAGCCGGCGAAGGAGGGGGTGATTCAGATCGGCAAGCTCAACCCAGCTAAGAGCCGTTTGCGCCCCAAGAAGATCCTCGAAAATGGGAAGAAAAGTCCCGATGAGAAGGCTTGTCGCGATTCCCGAAAGGACCGAAAGCAACGCCTCCTGCCACAGATACGCTTGAGAGGTTCGACTGGCCCAACCAAAAAGGACACCCCCAATGGATCCGGCTAACCCCACGGCAACACCTGCCCAAAGGAGATCCCGCCTCCGGCGCGCATTTCGAGTGCAATACACCCCTGTGCACCCGGCCACCAGATCCAGTGCCAGCAGGATTAAGCTCTGGTTGACCAGAAGTGCCGCCGTCAACGCGGTCGCGACGACCGTATAGACACCGGCCCGGACACCCAGCAAGACCGTCACCAATAGAGGAGCAAAAGCAGTCGGCACGTAAAAGTAGATGTCGCGCAGTTCCCACTGCTGGTGCTGGAGCGTCCACACATACACCCCTTTGCTTATTAGGACGTTGACCAGCATGGAACCACACACAAGTCCCAGCTGGGAATTACTGCGGAAAACTTCGGGAAGTTCTAAATACAGAAGGAGAAGGGAACTAAGAACGACAAGCAGAGCCAAAAGCCAGAGGCACCCCGTAGAGTGTTGCTGCCGCCAGAAGCTAAGAGCAACAACGCTTGCCGTAAAACCGGCGCACAAAAGAACCCGAACCCAGAGGCTGCGGTCCAAACCCACTAACCATGCGGGCCGTTGTGCCGTGCGCCGCAGCCGCCCGCACGCCATCCCCTTGCGGACCAGCCGCCAATGCTCAAGCCCCCGGAACCAGCGGAGCTCTGATAGCGTCATAATTGCCCGGCATCCCTGGTCCCGCGGTACACCGAATAAGCCCGAACAATCTCTTGAACCAATGGGCCGCGGATCACATCCGACTCGTCGAACTGGCAGATATAGATGTCTCGAACCCCCCGCAGAGCCTGAAGAGCCTCAAGAAGACCCGAATCTTTCGGCTTGGGAAGATCAATCTGAGTCGGATCCCCCGTAACCACGCAGCGAGACCCAGGACCAAGCCGCGTCAAAAACATAAGCATTTGCTCTCGACTCGTATTTTGAGCCTCATCGAGAATGACAAAGCTATGGGCAAGTGTTCGGCCACGCATATATGCCAAAGGCGCAATTTCAATGCTCCCCCTATCAAAAAGCCTCTCCAGCTCCTCCGGATCTAGCATATCCCCTAGGGCGTCATAGAGCGGCCGCAGATAGGGGAGCACTTTTTCCGTCACGTCCCCTGGAAGAAAACCGAGTTCCTCCCCCGCCTCGACAGCAGGCCGGGTAAGAACGATCCTTTTTACTTCCTCCTTGCGTAACAGGGCTACGCCCACAGCCACGGCCAAGTACGTCTTGCCCGTCCCCGCGGGCCCGGTGCCGAATACCAAAGGATAGCGCTGGAGTGCCTCTACATACTCCTTCTGGCGGGACGTTTTGGGAGTAATCGGCGACTTTTTGGGCGAGACCGATAGGCGTGCTTCGTACAGCTCGGTAAGCCTGGCAACGCCCTGACGGTCCACCGAATCCACCGCGTAACGAAATTCGTCCTTCCGAATCACTAGACCCTGTTCCCGGGCCGTCGCCAGTTCCTCGAACAGCCGTCGAACCTTTTCCACTCCCTCCTGCTGGCCGTCGATCCGAACCCAGCCTTCCCGGGTCGTGACCCGAACCCCAAAACGTTCCTCGATCACCTTTAAGTGCTTAGGCTCGTTGGCCAAAAGAGAATGCACAACTCGGCCGTCTTCAAAGGCCAGGATTTGGGAGGAAGTCGTCAGTCCGTTCTGAGACATTGAAACGTAATCACTCTAAACCTAGTCGCAGCGAGAGGAACCGTCAATACCGGCGCAGAATCGTGGCAGAGACTCCCCCACAAGGCGGCGACCCGCCTTCTTGGTTGAACAACCAAAGGAAAACTGGCGCCGGCTACCCAAAGCTGTCATAAAAAGGAAAAAGGCTTGCTTGCCTGTACCCATCCCTTCTCCATGGTCATTCTTTTCGCAGCCACCGAACTTGCCCCCTACGCGAAAACGGGAGGGCTTGCCGACGTGCTCGCTTCTCTCCCCTCAGCGCTGGGCTCCCGAGGACACCAGGTACGAATCTGCCTCCCCTTTTACCGGAGGGCTATCCGGAAACTCCGCAGCCTGCAATCCATGGGGATTGAACTGGAGGTGGTTCTCGGCCGGACCAAGCACGTCGCTCACCTCTGGCGGGGACAAACCTCTGATAGCCCTCCCTTGCTTCTGATTGAGAAGGACGAATTTTTTGATCGATCCTATCTCTATGGACCTCCTGGAAGGGATTACGCGGATAACGCCAGCCGGTTTTTTTTCTTTAGCAAAGCCGTGGTACAGATCGCCCAACGGCTCTCTCCCCGCCCCGACGTCCTTCATCTCCATGACTGGCATACCGGTCTGGCGGCAGTAATCGCAAGAAGAGAATGCCCGCAAATAAAGACAGTATTTACCATTCATAATATCGCTTATCAGGGGAAGTTTCCGGCAGCCGATTTTGAACTCACCAACCTCCCATGGGAATATTTCACGCCCGAAGGGATCGAGTTTTACGGCCAGATCAATTGTTTAAAGGCCGGAATCGTTTTTTCGAACCGGGTGACGACGGTTAGCCCAAGGCATGCGCAAGAAATTCAATCTCCGGGAGGAGGACACGGCTTAGAAGGGGTTCTCCAAGCCCATAGGCAAAAACTCGTTGGGATCCTAAACGGGGCCGACTACCGGAGATGGAACCCAGCAACCGATCGCAAGATCCCAGCTTCGTTTGACGCCGGTCACCTCAAGGGGAAGGAAATCTGCAAAGAGGTGCTCTGCCGGGAACTGGGTTTTCCTTCCCACACGGACCCGCTCTTTCTTTTCCTGGGCAGGCTAGTGGAACAGAAAGGCGTGGAACTTCTCTTGCAAGCGACGCCCTATCTTCTAAGCTGGGGAAGCCAGATCGCCGTGCTGGGGACGGGAACCCCCAAATGGGAGAAGGCCTTAGAAGAGCTCAGCCGCCAAAACCCCGACCGGCTCCATCTCCAGTTTCGTTTCTCCGAACGACTGGCCCATCGATTCCTGGCAGGGGCCGATTTTCTTCTTATGCCCTCCGCGTTTGAACCTTGTGGGCTTACCCAGATGTACGCCCTTCGGTACGGAACACTCCCCATTGCTCATGCTACTGGAGGATTGGCCGACACCATCCAGGACGCAATCGAGCCGTTTGAGACAGGAACCGGTTTCCTCTTTTCCCCGTATGAACTGCCCGCTTTTTTGTCAGCCTGCCAAAGGGCGCTGCGCGTCTACCAGGATCCGTCTACCCTTGTTGGGCTCCGCAAACGAGCCATGGGAAAGATTTTTTCTTGGGACGAAGCAGCCCTCCAGTACGAAGCGATCTACCAAGATCCCTGACGACCAGACTGGGAAAATTCCCCTCTTTCGGCACCGGACGTCCAGCGGCCAGGTTTCTGGCGCGCCCTTGTGGAGAAAAACAGGGGTAGGAGCCACGGGCCCTAGCATGGTAAAACAGAGCCTCTCCTCTGGCCGGCCTTCCACCTTCCGGTACGTCGAAAAGAAAAAGACCACGATGAACCTGGTCGTTTTCGTAAAACGTATCGGTTACAAAAAGCTTGCACCGGTCTTGCTTGTACGGGCTTGCGCAACCCTTCCGTAGACGGTGGCCTGCCACCGACACAGTAGAGCACCTCCGGCCTGGGTCTTAAGGCAAGCGGGTTCGAAAAAAGCTTTTTGCCCGTCGAAGCTATCTCGGCGCTGGGGATGGGGAACCCATTCGCTGGGCGAAACTCCAAAACAAGCGCGCCTGATCTGCCATCGACTGGCAAAGCTTTGGGTCTTCCACTCGTGAACGGTTCGAAAGAAGAACTGCGATTCCAGGAAAAAACAATTTTTTGGGAAACACGTAGGCTCCCAGACTCGACAAAACTTGTTCGAGCTGCGCAAGCGCCCGGACTCCTCCAAAACGTCCGCTGGCGACTCCTACGAGCCACACGGGTTTGCCATCGAAAAGCTCGGGATGAGGGAGAAGATCAATGAAGAGTTTTACAATCCCGGGCATCCCCCCATTATATTCGGGACAAACCACAACCATTGCGCTAGAGTGTACAAGTTCTTTCTCCATCTCCACCACGACGGGCGAAGGAACTTGATAGGCGGTCGGAGAAAAAAGCACCGGATCCAGCTTGCCAAGATCCATCGCTTGGACGCTTACCTCGAGCTCCCGGACAAAAAACTCCGCAATTTGACTGGCAACCAGCCGGCTCCTTGCCCCTACTCGGTTCGTTCCCACGATGATGACGAGAGTACCCAAACCTTTCATCGATAGCAAAGCGCAGGCGAAGGAGGCGGAAACAAAAACCCCGGTGCAGCTTTTCCCTTGTTACCACCGCTTGTTCCAAGCGGGGCTCGTGTACCGCAAGCGCTCCAACATGTGGGCTTCTTGACCCTCCTGCTGGGTAGGGGAATCCATGGTCCAGTGGACCTTGAGCTCCAAGGCCAAAAAGGAGGCAAAAACTGCTTCCAACGCTTCCCAGTCAGAAATCGCGTCCAATCGAATCGATCCCTGGTGAAGCAAACCTTTTTTTGACCTTCTCTGAGCTCCCCCTGCGATCTTTCGTCCCTTCACGGTCACGTCAAAGATAGTGGCACTGTCAAAACATCGAGGGGACGCACACCCATCCATCTCTCGAGCCAAATCGGCGGACAACCCCAGCTTGCCCAATGCATCCCGAAGTGCTCCATGAATCCGCCGGTACGACTCACGCGGAGAAAGCCGAGCAAACTCACATTCCCTTGGAACAACGAGCGAATAGGTAAGATCCTCGCCGTGGAGGACACTTCCCCCACCGGTGATCCGCCGAATGAAGCAGGCTCCCTCCGGCACCTCCTTCCAGGACTGGGAATACCCAATCGTCCAGCAGGGCTGATCCCAGCCATAAAAACGGAGAACCGGTTGCCGCACACCCACAAAGAGAACCTCATCCAGCGCCATGTTCCAAGAGGGACTGCCTCGCGCGTAGCCCAAGAGCCGCCCCGCAAACTCTCTGTCCATAGGTCCGTTTGCCTAACATGATCCACCGGTTTGTGAGAGACAAGCTCGACAACCTGGTTAAGCCCAAGCCCGGGAGGCTACCGAAAAGTTCTTTCCAAAAGCCGTTCCTTTTGCGCTTATGCCGAGAGTACTGGTCCTCGAGAAAACGCCACGTCGTCTGCAAGGCTTTTTCCGTTACACCTGGCCTCCAGTGTGCGCTTTTGGGGTCGGCAAAATCATGTGCCCCCGGGAAAAAGTAGGCACGCGTCTCCTTATTGACTTTCTCTAGACTTCCCATGAACTGCCGTGCCGTTTCGGGAGGGAAAAGGGAATCTTCCAAACCAAAAATGCCGCAGACGGGAGCCGCAGGCTCTTCAAACTTTCGCCCTGAAATCCCCTCCGGATAGAAGACCACAAGGGCGTCCACATCTTTTAACCGCGAGGCAACCTCCAAAAGGACAGTTGCCCCGTTTCCCCACCCCACCAGTCCGACATGGTCCACATGAAATCGTGGGCTTTCCTTTAAAAACCGCACAGCCGCCTGGAGAGTCGTTTCGGCTGATTCGGGATGCAGAGTCCGAACCAGATCCTCGGCCATCTCGGGGTCGTCTGCCGTTTGCCCGTTAAAGAGATCCACTGCCAGCGCCACAAACCCCTCCTTGGCAAATCTGTGGGTAAACTGTTTCATCCCCTCCTCTAATCCCCACTTGCCATGCACCAAAATCACTCCCCCCTTGGGTACCTGCAGGGGAAGCGAAAGATAGGCCATGTCGGTAGCACCAAAGTCTGACAAATTGATCATAACCCCAGGCAGACGAGCTAGTGCCGAAGAAGGTGCTGGGTTTTCTCTAGGCGTTTCGGCCCACGCTTCAAAGAGGTTCCTTTCCCAAAGAACCGGAAAGAAAACGCAAAAAACGAAAAGAAAAACCAGTTGCCAGGATGGAAAACCGGCACCCGGGCGATATTCTTTCGGTCTTTCCCGTGGATGCACCACAGTCTTCCCCGTGGGATTCCCTCTTTTGTCCGGCCGAAAAGAAAATGTCAGAAACAAGGTAGAACGCTTTCCACCATTCATCGGCTTAGCTTCCGGTCAGTTCTTGCAAGGTTTTTTGCAAATTGGCAAAATCTCGTTTTCCCTTGGCAAGCCCCCAGCGCCTGCGCCCAACTCTACTCAACGGGTAGGCTTGTCCCAAAAAGCTTTTTTTTTCGGGATTGACTCCTTTCTGAGTCAACCCTTCGCCCGCAAGCTAGATGATTGCAAAGATTATATTCTCTCACTACCGAAGGCCACCCTCGTTTGGCTCAAGAATGAGCCCCGTGACCCGTTCCTTTCTCCTGGCACGAGGTCAGTGGCTCCTGAGCTGGCGCAAAACTTTTTTGCCTTTCCCAGCACGATCCCCACAAAGCGTCACCTCCCCGGCGAGAGCCCGGCAGGACCTGTAAGAGAGCCTAGCCTAGCCGAAAAACGTGACCATGTAAGGGCTAGCTGTGGACCAACCTGTGTACATGGTCGTCTCAACCAAGGGGGTGTGTGCCTCCGGGAAGAAAAAGCCCTACGAAACCCTTCACAGACTTCCCTCCGTCTCCCGGTTACCTCTCTTGGCTCGGGGGACCCCGCGGGGCTTCCCAAACCGGACCTGCAAAAAAGGTCCAATCGAACCCTACATTCTTCCACAGGAGACCTCAGCCAGCGAGACGCCACCGGCGGTGACTAGAGCCTGTGCCACGATGAGGACATGGTCAAACTCGCGGTGTCTCGGATTCTCATTGGGTCCTTTTTACTCAATCCACGAAAAGAAACATCAACTCACCGAGATACGCCCCACTGAAAGGGTCCGATCCCTGCAACTCCCCCTTACGAACCAGCTGACAATCATCTCCCCAACCCCCAATCCCCAAGCTTTAGCCAGCAGCCGAATAGGAAAGAGACAAGAAATTTCGCAACAGATCCTTCCCGCAGCGGGTCAGGATAGATTCCGGGTGAAACTGGACGCCAAAAATGGGATACGTCTTATGTCGCAGGCCCATTACCTCCTTTTGATCCGTTTCCGCGGTAATCTCCAAACAGTCAGGAACCGAGTCACGGTCCACAATGAGCGAGTGGTACCGGGTGGCTTCAAACGGGTTGGGTAATCTCTCGAAAAGAAGGCTCCCATTATGGTAGATCAGCGAAGTTTTGCCGTGCATGAGACGCTGGGCCCGCACCACCCGGCCTCCAAAAACTTGTCCAATACACTGGTGCCCTAAGCAGACGCCAAGGATAGGAATCGTTTTGCCGAGTTCTTGGATGACCACACAGGAAAGACCCGCCTCGTTAGGGGTTTTAGGACCTGGTGAGATTACGATCCGATCCGGTCCCAACCGCCGGACGTCCTCGAGGCTGATTACATCGTTGCGCCGGACAATGACCTCTTCCCCCAGCTCTCCCAGATATTGGACGAGATTATAGGTGAAGGAATCGTAATTGTCGATCACGAGCGTCATGGGTCGTTAAGCCGATCTTCCTTCTCCTTGCTTCTGGTCACGCTATTTAGCGAAAGCTCTTCGCCAAGGCTAGCGCGCGCAGCCCTGCCTCGGCTTTACTCAAGCTTTCCCGATACTCGCCCAGGGGAGTGGAATCGGCAACAAGCCCTCCCCCTGCCTGGAGGTAAGCTTTTTTATTTTTACAAACCACTGTGCGAATGGCGATGGCCGAATCCAGGTCACCCGAGAAGCTAAAATAGCCAATGGCGCCCGCATACACGCCCCGGCAGGTGGGTTCCAACTCCGCCAAGATCTGCATCGCACGGATCTTGGGAGCCCCGGTAACCGTTCCCGCAGGGAAGGTCGCCCTTAAAAGATCGTACGGCGTGCAACCAGGTTCAAGGAAGCCCTCGACGTTGGAAACCAGATGCATCACGTGGGAATATTTTTCAATCACCATCCACTCGGTTACCCGAACCGTATCAAAACGACAAACCCTCCCTAAATCGTTTCTTGCCAGGTCGACAAGCATTACGTGTTCCGCCCGCTCTTTCGGATCGGCCAGAAGTTCGCGTGCCAGTTCTTCATCCTCCTGCGCCGTTGCTCCCCTCGGTCTGGTACCCGCAATCGGACGGATCGTAGCCTTTCGTCCCAAGCAACGAACGTGAACCTCGGGCGAGGAGCCCACGATTTGAACGTCCCCCAGGTTCAAATAAAACATGTAGGGAGACGGATTGATGATCCGTAGGGCTCGGTAAAGATCCAAAGGGTCCCCTTCAAAGGCAGCCTCAAGCCTCTGGGAAGGAACCACCTGAAAAATATCTCCAGCCTGGATATACTGGTGCATCTTTTCCGCCATGGACAGGTACTGGTCCTTCGAAAGATTGGCCTTCCAAGCTACCGGTGGAGGCGCAGGCTGAACAGAGACCAGCCGGTGATCCATCGGGCGGCGCAAGCGATCCTCCAGCTGGTCGAGTTTTTGCACCGCTTCTTCGTACGCTTTTCGAGGATCGTTTTCCACGTAGGCATTGGCAACCAGCTGCAACTTCCGCTGCAGGTGATCAAAAGCAACCAGGGTATCGGCCAAAACAAAGCAAGCATCCGGTAGGCCCAAGTCGTCGCAAGAAGCCCTCGGAACGCTAGGTTCGAAATAGGTAACCGCTTCGTAGGCCAAATACCCCACCGCCCCCCCGTAAAAAGGAGGGAGATCTCCTTCGGCTACTGCTTGGAACCGATCCATGAGCTTTTTTAGCTTCTGGAGAGGATCCACGTGGTCCTCCACCCAGCGAACCCCATCGCGACCTTCCAAAACCGCTCTTCCATGCCGGACCCGCAAGACCCAAGCCGGATGGGTTCCAACAAAGGAATACCGGCCAAAACGCCCGTCCCGTTCCGCCGATTCTAATAGGAAGCTATAGGAGCCTTGAGCAACTTTGAGAAAGGCAGAGACCGGCGTGTCCAAGTCTGCCACCACTTCGCGGTAAACAGGGATCAAGTTACCCCGCGAAGCCAGCTCAAAGAAGCGCTTGCGGTCCGGAAAGGTTCCGCACGTTCCTTGAGAAGGAAAGCTAGCCATCGTCTGGTAGTGGAAAGAAAAAGATGGAGTTCCCTGATCGGTCGTTGCTTGTAGGCCTCGTTACCTTTTTCGGGTCTTCGATATCACCCAGCCAGTCGATTTCCCCAAAACGAGCATCCCCCCCGGTAACCCAGTCATCCTTTGGCTTTGGCATATCTGCCGATGCCCCTGACCCCCTTGGAACTCTTCCTCTGGGCATCGTTCCTAAGCCAGCGCTACTCCTTCCAGGACAACTTTCTTTGCCCCAACCAACAAGCAAGCCAACCATCCCGCAGAAAAGATTTTTTTCCCTAGGGCCCGCCCCAAAAACGTTCCCTAGCATCGCATCCTCTCCGGCTTTACGCCTCTTTGTTCCCCGGTGACTACCGATCGAAAGGGCGCAAGCAACCGACCACCTACTCCTTGCCTTGAGAAGGAAGGGTAACTTCCCGTCCCTCGCAGCGTCCAGGCATTTTCCTTCCCGCTCGCCCCAAACCAACCTCACCCCGTTTTGGAAGACCGTTTCTTCTTGCACGTCACTTCCAGAGTGGGGCGCCACTTAACGATGGCCCCTTCCTCCAGAACGCCGCGCCAGACAACACCCGGGTAGATACACGCATCCCGACCTACAATGGAACCGGGATTGAGCACCGCATTACAACCTACCTCCACCCGATCCCCCAGAATGGCCCCAAATTTCCGAAGGCCGGTTCGAAAAAGGAGCGAACCGTGCCGCACGCAAACCTCGTCGCGCGTTAACTTGAGATTGGAAAGAATCGCACCAGCCCCCAGGTGAGCCCGGTACCCGAGAATGGAATCTCCCACATAGTTAAAATGCGGAACTTCGGCTTCTTCAAAAAGCCAGGCGTTTTTGAGCTCGCAGGAGTTTCCCACTACGCTCCCCTTTTCCACAATCACATAGGGACGCAGATAAGCGCCCGGCCGAAGATGACACTCTTCACCAATCCATGCAGGGCCCTCGATCACCACACCCGGCTCGATGACAGTCCCTTTCCCCACAAAGACCTCCTGGCCTAAACAAGAGCCCTGCGCCACCGTCCCGTGGATCGCGGGAACGAAACCCTCGAGAAAAAAAAGACGGATCCGGTTTATGAGTTCCCACACATAGTGCGCGCCCTCTAAGAGGCCCGGATGAGCCGTGTGGGACGCATCCAGATAGCGATCCGGAGCAAACAGGGAATCAGGGTTCTCGGCCGGATCCTGTCTTTGGCTCATTGTGCAACGGCACTACTTACGTTGCCTGCCTGGTCCTCGGCTCGAATGAACACCGAAGACCCCGCTGGGCAAGGAACTTCAAATTCCTCCCTCTGCGAATCGACCATGCCGTCCTTCGGCAAAGCAGGCAAGAATTCTCTGCCATCGGTTGAGACCAGCACGGACTTGATCCCGCTGGAAAGATCCGTGACCTCAAAACGCACCCGATCTCCCGCCCGAAAAAGGACCCGGACCGCCGGCGGAGTATTATCGACCACAAAGGGAGAGCTTTCGAGAGAATCGGAACGACCTTCTCCCGGAGCGTTATCGGCTTGGTCAGACGCTTCGACACGCACCCGGTACTGGCCATCGGGCCAGCCGCTGGTGTCCCACGTGAAAATGGGCTCCTTTAAGTCCTTGGCCAATAGTTGCCACGCTCCGCCCGGTTCCCTGCGATAATCAATCCGATACCGGAGGACGTCACCATCCGGGTCTACGGCTTTCCAGACAACCGTACGCAAACCCCTTCCCTCCCTGGGTTGATAGCGAGTCGGGAGTCGAAAAAGCGATTCCGTTCCTTCCACCCGGCCCTTTTCGCTTAACAGCTGCTCAATGGTTTTCGGTGCAGGAGGTCCCGGTGGGGAGACCATTTCGGTATAGCCGAAGCCAGAAGGCAGCACGTCCACCTCTGTGACCTGGGGGGGCACATTTTGCGGGAGATACGCAACCTCCACACGGTTCACAAAGCCATCTTCCTCCAATCGAAGCCGGAACTGCAGATAGCGAGCCGGCGGATTTTGGCAGAGGTCTCCCCTAACGGGTTGCCAGCCGTACCACGAAGTACCCGGACGTGGAACGTTTCCGGTTCGCGTCTCTATGTGAACTTTCCCTTTCCCTGTCACCCGCACAGAACCCCAACGGGCAAAAAGCCCACTGTCTAAAGGAGAGGATTCATAAATCCCTACCCCTCGTCGTAGCGTACTCACCCGGTACATCCGGCAAGGATGGCTCGTAACAACCCAGACGGTCCCTCCTGGATCCGCGTAGGCGGCGCTCACCATCCCGGTCCCCAGCTTGGCCCAGAGTTCACCCTCCCCTCGAAGAGTGCATCGATACAGTAACGCCTCTTGCCCGCCGATCCCCACTAGAAGCCGCTTTTCCTTTTCCAGCCAATCCAGGGTGCTCGCTGTCCCCTTGAACTCTTGCAGTAGCAAGGGATACAAAGAGCGATCGAGGCGCCAGATCGCACTGGCACTCACAGGGCGGGCCGCCTCCACAGAGATTCCCCCCGCTCGCGGAGGACCGGGAGGGGACGGAGCCCCCGGGTTTGTCGCCTCAGAAAAGTCGGGAGCAAGAACCACCGGTATTCCCGCGTCGCCCCGGGCTTCACCACGGGTCTCTGATCCCCCAACGGAAGAAGCAGGAGGAGTCGGAAGACCTGTAGCCAAAAAAAAGATGTCCCCGCTTGGAAGGCTTACAATCCGTGGGATTTCCTGCCGGCCGCTGTCCGCTATCACGATCGACCCTTCCGGACCAGGCCCTTGAAACTGGACGAGAACTCCCCGATCCGAACCTCCAGCCAAAAGCCTCTTTGCCCAAGGATCCCAACTAAGACACCGGACGTGCGTCGCTTCCATTTGGGAGTAAAGCGACCCCGAGCCACGGCGGTTTACCCGGTAGACCCGACCCCGGATTCCCGTTCCCACGAAAAGATCTCCTTGAGGACTCCATAGCAAGGACCAGATATACGTCTCTTTGGGATCAAACAATTCCTCTCTTTTTCCTTTCACGATCCGGTAGACTTTCCCACCAGGAGACCCACCCACGTAGAGCTCGCCCGAGGGACCCAAAGCAGCCGCGTAAGGATATCTTTCGGGAATGGTTGCATAAACCGTTGATTGCCCATCTTTGGTCACCCGGAAAATCCGTCCCCCGGGGGAAGCTCCCAACAGAAGGTCCCCCTCCGGAGAAGGAAGAACCCACCAGACCTCGTCTACCGGCAGTTCAGCCACCTTTTCGACTAAGGGAGCCGGCCGAAGGACCCCCTCCTCCGAAAGGCTCGCACTAATAAGATCTCCCTTTTCGAAGTCCTCCCGAGACTCGATCACAATCCTTTGAGGCTTGACCGCTTGCGCTCTTTGCCACACCAAGCACGACCCCGAAAAGAACCACGCCAAACCCAGGATGATCCTCCAAACCGTCGCGATCGGGCAGGGGTGAAAAGAGGTGTGCATCTAGCCAAACCGGCTGTGAGAACGATCCCACGTGGGTTTCAAAAGGGTGACGGGCCACATCGTCACTCCGGGGTAGCCGGCCTTTTCCCCTTTGGTCTCACAAAGCTTCTTTTCCTACAACCAATATCGTCCATTTGCCTACCAAGGAAGATTGTCTGGGACGCCGGCCGAAAAGAGTGCTCCCGAAAATTCGCGTGCCGGCGTTTCACTGGCAAAGCCCAGGGAGTACCCAATCCCCGCGATTTCGGGGACAGAGCCATCGCAGACAGCCGATTGCCTCCCGACGGGGCTTGCTCCGATTGGAGTCTCCCCCGAACCCCAGCGAGAGAAACGACCGTAGCTGCTTCGTCCGATTGCTTCCGGGTAGGACGAAGGTGACATGACTCCCCTTTCCAGTAGGCACGACTGCCTCTGGCACGGATGGGCGTTCGGAGAAACCCAATCCTCTGTGGGTAAGAACACGAGGCCACACCCTGGTGAAAACTCGCGCGATGACAACGTGCCTAGTTTTTTGCCGCGGCGGTCACAGGCCTGTAGGGCGGGTCCGAGCTCGATCGCCTTGGCTCCGGGGCAAAAAAAAGCCGACTTCACCATCACCATCGCGTTGCCGGTAGCCGAAGGAAGAGAGCGAGCCCGAACGAAACCCACCGACTCAACCTTGAGCTTTCTCTTGCAAAGATCCAATCGTTCGATCACAAGCATCTTGCCCGATTCGGCGCAACGCCCGGCCGATCCCTTTGCACGCATGAGCAAAAGGGGCTTTGGCCTTTTCCTTTCTCCTGCCATAGAGAGTCCACCGGATCCGACGAGCATCCGCCAGATAGCCGAAGCGATCCGTTTCGGCCAAGGCCAGACGATCCTCGTTCATCTCAATGCCAACCGCTCCGGCAAGGCGCCCTCTGACCAGGGAAACCGGTCCGCGCCTCGGCGCTCGCCAACACCCGCCACCGCTTCCGATCGCGCACGAACCAGAAGCTTACCGTAGATCGCTCCCGCTTCCGGACGAGTTTCCCGTCCTTGATTGGTGCGATCACCCTCCGGCTGCCGGAACGGACTTCGAAGGATCGCCTGCAGGCCGTAGGCGAAACGCACGCCGTCAAGAACCAGGTATTGGCGGGGGCTCCCTCATCCCTCCGGTAGCCGCATGCGAAGCCGATAGTTCCCCGTTCGGGGATACCGTGGCTTGGCAGGACGAGCTCGCGGGGGTTTTGTCCGTCGACCCGAGGACACAGAAGGGGCTTTTCCGCTGCAGCTCCCCATCCCTCTTCCAGTTGGCAGAGTGGGCGTATCAGTTTTCTTCCAAAAAACACTCTTTCCAAGAAGAGGCGGAGGGAAACGAAAGAGAAACGCACCCGCTTGGGACTCCTCTTCGGCCAGAAGCGCGTCAGGCTCGGTCGGGACGATGGCCAGCCGCCGCTTTTTCTTGGGCAAAACGTTCGATCCCGGGTTCTTCTCCTCGAGCTTGTGGATCATTTTTTCCCCTCTCCCGATCCGCTCCAATAGCTTCCTCAATGAGCTTGGGCCGCTTTTGGCCGATTACAGCCATCTTTCCTTCGAGCTCCCACCCAGAGGGCATGGAACTCGCGGGCGGTCAAGCCAAACCGCGCCAGGGAGGATCGCTTGAGCCCGTCGCACGAGACGCCAGCCTGCATCAGGCAGAAAAAAAGTCCCCTCCCCCCGCCCGTAGAGCGCGGCATTGGCGGGAAGACACGAAAGCTCTTCTCTTGTGGGCGTCAAACGTCCCTTGAATGTCAACATTGGGAGCTTACTCATGAATGGGTTTGTGCCCTTTCTTGGCACGGTTCTGCGCGCATTTCTTCTCGTAAAAGCTCGCACACAAGGAAACCATCCCTTCATTGAGATCGCGCACGATATCGTCGGTCCTCTCATTGGGCTCCACCACCAGGATGGATCGACTCTACGCGGCCAATGCCGCTTCCTGGTACTCGAACCCGAAGCCCATCAGCCGGTCGCGCTCCTCGACCAGAATGATGCCAACCTTCCGATGAGAGACCTCCCCAACGAGCTCTCTACGATGGCGCTTCATCCCGGAGCCGACCTGCTTGACAGCCTGAACGACCCGCAACGCTTGGGTTGAGAATCAACCCGAAGAACCCAAGCCAATGGTCTCTCGCAATCCGCTCTCTCATCGGCCCTTGCACACGCCGCGGGCAAAAGGCCATCCCATCGGGTTGTAAAGACTCCGCACCAACACCCACCGTCCCCGTTGGCAACTCCTCTGCGGGAAGAGGCATACACCCCTCCTTCCACATCCGCCAAGCCGTCTTGTAGGAAACACCCTGCCGCTTGGCCCACGAACTCCCCTTCCTCCGGATATCCTGCCATGAAGAGCTCTATGTGTTCCTAGATTTTTTTGGCTCTTGGCACCCCCTTTTTTCCAACGGCTGGGCTTTATCCGAAGCAAAGAACGCGTACCCTATCGCAGGTCAATCTTCCAACGTTGAAAAGAGCTCCGAACCCCGTGGAATCGCCAAGGATAGAGAACCCTGTTTAAAAAAAGGGTCCAGACCAAGCATACACGGCTACATCGAAAAGAAACGCTCCTACTCTCTCCAATAAGAAGGACCACCAGACCCTGCTGCAAGGGGCCGTAAAGAAAAGAATGGCTTTTCTATTGTTCTTTTCGAGTCTTTCAGCGGATCTGCAAGCTAACTGACTTTTCCCCCACGGCCACTCCCGGCACCTCCAAGGTTTGCTCTTCCCACACCACCTCATCAAGTGGACTCTCCTGGGGGCTGGCAGGGCAATGGGTTTCAATGGCCCGCACGCTCGGGGGCAAAGCAGGCAGTTCCTGTCCCCCTGCCACAAGTCCCTCTCCCGGGCCGACGAGTTCAATGTAAAACGTGTCGTCTTTATGCCGGCGATTGAGTCGCTGAAGAAGTTCCTCCGCAGTCCGGATTCCCCCTAAACTCCGTTCCAGAAGCTTTTGATCGAGGGTCGAACCCGCCACCACTCGAACCTCCACGTTTCCGGGAGGAACTGACGGGGGGATCTGGAGAAAAAGCCTCCGTTCCGTCAAAGGTCCGTATCGCTTCCGTAACCGGATCACAAGACCCAGCTGGCAACCTGGCTCGCAAAAAGAGCTATCCGGAGTCACGCTTTCCAGGTTCCAAAGCTCTTCCGTTTCCTTGGAAACAAAGGTAAGATCCACCCGTTCGATAAGCGGCTCGACCCACCCTTGGGAAAAAAAGAGCTCGA
Organism: Candidatus Methylacidithermus pantelleriae; assembly: GCF_905250085.1. Classification (GTDB taxonomy): domain Bacteria; phylum Verrucomicrobiota; class Verrucomicrobiia; order Methylacidiphilales; family Methylacidiphilaceae; genus Methylacidithermus; species Methylacidithermus pantelleriae. The sequence continues at coordinate 70,618 of NZ_CAJNOB010000023.1, read as the reverse complement.
GCGGGCGCGTGATCCCTAAAACGGTACTGGTTAGATCACCGTCCTGGCCGGAGTAAAGCCCTGTAAGATGGAGTGAGGGCAGACCCCGGAAATACACATCCCCCTTAACCTGAATCGTAAAGGTCCGCGCCGAGGCATCCGTATCCTCCAGCACAGAAGCAATCGCCAGATCCAAAAGCAAGGGAGATAGAATGGGGTGAACCACAAAGGCTCCCTTAAGGGCCGGCAAGGGGACACCCTGGTGAATCCTTTCAAACCGGTAGGTGGCCAGGCGAGGGACCGGTCCAATGGATCCGCCAATGGCTGAAAGTCGATCCTCTGTAATCGTCCCGATAATGGGACCGGTGTTGGTGACTTTGTAGGGAAGGAGATAGCTCGGCACCGTGGTAATCACTTCGGCCGTAGCCATGGGGATCGCGCTAGGGCCAAAGCCAAACATGGGGTGCCCAAATCCTAAAACGCGACTCCCATCCCTCCACGTGAGCGTCCCCGTCCCGGCAATCTCAATGTCCCCGCTCATCATCACCGCGGCCAGCGGGGCTCCACTTCCCAACTGGTTGGGGTCGACCCTCGCATCCCACTTTCCCTGTCCACCCGCCGTAACCGGAATAAGGGTCCCTCCCTCCACTCCCCACCTCGTCAGGATCTTCCGGGCCACTTGGGGGGAAAGACCGGGAACGGAAAGGGGAATACCCAGAAACCCGTAAGAACTCTCCCTTCCCAGTTGAGCCAGGGGTCGCTTCCAAAAGGCTCGGGTTACCTGTGACAGAAAATCTTCCGAGGGGCGCCGCGGGATTTCCCGTTCGATTTTCCACATATCCTCAAAGGGAGTAAAACCGCAATGACCATCCTTCTCGAAAGTCGCAATTCGTCGCGAAAGAGCTCCCGCAATTTTTCCGTTGATGAGCAAGGGACTCCCACTCATCCCATGCACTGCACCCGTTAGCGCCGTCTTGGGATCCACCAGCCGGGCGATAATGAGGTCCAAACCAGGCCCTACCCAGTTCTTAGCCACCCCAAGGACTTCCGTTTGGAGCGCCTCCACACGGGTCCCCTGCAAAACGGTAAGCGTCACACCCTTCATTCCCGGCCGTAGCTCGTCCTTGGGAAAATAAGGGACCTCGGGAGTGCGAAGAGTTTGGCCGTTTGCCCAGCCAAGACACGCTAACCAGATTCCGACCAGCCGGAGGGACCCTTTCATAGGCTACGCAAGACTTCTCCCATCATCCTCACCGTCCATTCGACGTCATTCTCGGTGTGAGCGACACTCAAAAAGGAACTCTCCCACGGAGAGGGAGCTAGAAGAATTCCACGTTCCAAGAGCCCTGCAAAAAATCGCGCAAACTTTTTCGGATCCGACCGCCGGGCGTCGCGGAAATTACGGATCGGGCCTTCGGTAAAAAAGAAAGAAAAAAGGGAACCGCACCGCTGGAAGCAAACCGGGTAGGGAAGACCGCGAAGAACTTCGCGGATGCCCTGCTCAAGAAGTTCTCCTAGTTCCGTTAGGATTGCGTAGCCACCTCCTTTTTCCAACTCTTCCAGCTGAGCCAGTCCGGCCGCCACCGCCACCGGATTCCCTGAAAGGGTCCCCGCGTGGTACACATCTCCGCAGGGAGCCAATCGTTCCATAATTTCCTTCCTCCCTCCTAGAGCACCCAAAGGTAGCCCGCCGCCTAAGACCTTTCCAAAGGTGGTCAAGTCCGGCCGCAGACCCCATTGGCCCTGGGCACCCGCCGGCCCTAGCCGAAAACCTGTGATGACCTCGTCCCAAATGACCAGGCTCCCATGCTGGCGAGCTAGCTCCATCACTTCTTCTAAAAATCCCGGTTCCGGTGGAATCACACCACAATTGGCCAACACCGGCTCGAGAATAATCCCAGCCACCTCCTTCCCATGCAGCCGGAAGACCTCTTTCAGGGAGGGGAGATCATTCCAGGAAACGACCAGTGTTTGGGCCGCCAGCCAGGCTGGCACCCCAGCGCTATCGGGGTGGCCTCCCGCAAGCGCCCCCGAACCAGCCCGAACCAATAAGGAGTCTCCATGGCCGTGATAAGCTCCCTCGAACTTGATGATCTTCTCCCTACCGGTAACCCCGCGAGCAAGCCGCACGGCCGTCAAGCAGGCCTCGGTTCCACTACTGGTCAAGCGCAACCGCTCGACGGAAGGAACCCACTGGCACACCTTTTGAGCCAGGCGCAATTCCAGAGGATGGCAAAGACCAAAGCTGGTTCCTTTGGTTGCCGCTTCCTGGATCGCCCGGATCACAGGCCCGGCCGCATGACCCAAGATCGCTGCACCCCAGCTTCCCAGGTAATCCAAAAACTCGTTCCCATCGACATCCCACAGCCGTGACCCCCTGGCCCGACTCACAAAAAGAGGTGCTGTCTGAACCGCGCCAAAGGTTCGAACCGGGGAGTTCACCCCGCCGACCAATAGCTCTTGAGCTTCCAAATAGAGTTTGGAAGAGGTTGGGCGTTGGTTCTTCACCATGACTCAAAAACACCACCTTGCGGAGCCAAAGGAAAATCCTACCATACGAAAGAGTGCCAGGGCAAACCGTGCAAAGAAAAGGATTTCCCTTTCTTGTCTTTTTAGAGAAAGTAGACAAAGCGCGCCGATTTTCCCTTCTTCGCCTAGGCAAGCTTTCCCAGGGAAAGGCACCTTCCCCTTACCACTGCGCCCGTCGTTTGCTTGCCCTCCTGGGGTAGGCTAGTTTGGAATCATTCAAGGGATTTTTTTGCCCTATGGACAAAGCCGAGCTGGTTCGCGTGCTGGAAGAAATTGCCACGTATTTGGAACTAAAAGGCGAAAATCCCTTCAAGGTTCGCGCCTATCGCAATGCGGCCAAAGCCGTAGAAGGCTTGGCAGAGGATGTTACGAAGCTCGTAGCCGAAGGTCGCCTTGCTCAGGTTCCTGGGATCGGAGAGGGAATTGCGAGCAAAATCGCAGAACTGGTGACCACCGGCCATCTGCCCTACTACGAGGAACTTAAGAGAGAGTTTCCCGAAACGCTTTTGCACATCTTGGAACTTCCGGGCGTCGGCCCTAAGCGGGCCAAGGCCTTGTACGAACAGCTGGGAATTGCCGATATCGATTCTTTAGAAAAAGCCTGCCGCGAAAAGCGCGTTCGTGGGCTTCCTGGATTTGGAGAAAAGACCGAAGCAACGATCCTGCAAGCCATTGAGGAGCACCGTCGCTTTCAAGCCTACCACCGGTACGGAGAATTGATCGAACTTGCGGAAAAACTCGTCGAAGCCCTCCGATCCTGCCCGGAGGTGATCCGGGTGAGCCTGGCCGGCAGTTTCCGTCGAGGAAAAGAAGTGGTCCACGACCTAGACGTCCTGGCATCGAGCCGATCCCCGCGAAAGGTCATGGACTTTTTTGTTCAGCTCCCCGGGGTCAGCCGGGTCCTCAGTCACGGAGAAACCAAGTCGAGTGTCCTTTTGGAAGGTGGACTTGCCTGTGATCTCCGCGTGGTTCCGGACAGGGATTACCCCTACGCACTCCACCACTTAACCGGAAGCAAGGAACACAATATCGCCATGCGGCAGCGGGCGATCGCGCAGGGGAAAAAGCTAAGTGAATGGGGGCTTTTCCGAACCACTGGTCCTGCGCTTTCACCAGCAGCGGCCTCAGAGGAAACGGAGGATAACCCACACCGGCCCGAGCACGCTTCGACGCACGACCTCATTGTCTGCCGTGATGAGGCCGACATTTTCGAGGCGTTGGGACTTAGCTACATCCCGCCGGAACTTCGTGAGAACATGGGAGAAATAGAGATGGCCGAAAAGGGGATGATCCCCAAGCTGGTGGAATGGACCGAGCTTCGCGGCACATTCCACTGTCACACGACAGCCAGTGACGGGAGAAACAGCTTGGTAGAAATGGCACAGGCGGCCCAAGAGCTTGGCCTGGAATATCTCGGCATTGCCGACCATTCCAAATCCTCTTTTCAAGCCAACGGTCTGACCGAAGAAAGGCTCGCCCAGCAAATGGAAGAGATTCGCAGGTGGAACGCCCAAAACCGCGAGCCCTATCTTTTTGCAGGAACGGAATGTGACATTCTCAAGGACGGGCGACTGGACTTTAGCGACGAGGTCCTTGCGAGCCTCGACTATGTCGTGGCCTCGATTCACACCGGTTTTTCATCCTCGGAGAAAGAAAACACCCGCAGACTCCTCCGAGCCATGGAAAATCCCTATGTTACCATTCTAGGACATCCGACGGGCCGGCTCCTCCTGGCACGCAATCCTTATCCGGTGAATCTCGAAGAGGTCATTGAAAAAGCCGCAGCAACCGGAACATGGATCGAGCTCAACGCCCACCCATGGAGACTCGATTTGGATTGGAGATGGTGGCGGAAAGCCAAGGAAAAAGGTGTACTCTGTGTGATCAATCCCGACGCGCATCGTTGTAGCGACCTGGCTTTTCTCAGGCTTGGGGTAAAGATGGCGCGGAAAGGGTGGCTCACTACCCACGATGTGGTCAACACGTTGCCCCTAGCTAAGATGCACCGAGCGCTTAAGACGAAGCGTCTGAAGCACCAAGCCTAAGACAGGTCGAACGAAGAAAATTCCTTGCGCATTTTGCCTAAAGGATCAGGCGGATACCATTTTCGTGGAACGAACCCTTCTTCTTACTTAGCCAAATCCTTAAAGAAAAAAAGCGACTAAGAAAATTCTCCTTGCCTCGTTGTTACAATTATGCAAAATGTAGGCGAAAAAGGCATGTTTGGCATGCAAACTGCATTGCGCTCGCCGTCGATGCGGTAAGCGGGAAAGCAGAAGAAGGGGAAAAAATAATACTACATCGAGTAAGAAGGCCTGCCATGAGAGTCATTGGGACCACACAGCTATCCTCAAAGGGACAAATCGTAATACCCGATCACATCCGGAAGGAACGGGGGCTTAAGCCTGGCGACCAGTTTGTGGTCATGGCCAGCGGGGACTTTGTCTTTCTCAAACGCCTCCGCCCACCTTCGCCTGAACAACTCAAAGCTCTGGATAACCTAGCCCAGAGCCTCACCAAAGAGTTCCAGGCCGGAAGTTCGCGCGAGGAGGACGAAGCCGAGTCCGCGCAGAAGGCTTCGGCCCACTAGGAAGCCGACTTGCCTTCGGCAACAGCCGGCAAAGGGTGTTGCCGGCGGCGGACGCCAAGCCGTTTACGATGGCCATGGGACGGGGCTACTGCGGGCCCTGCCTGTGGCCTTCTCTTTTCCCCGTGAGGTTGTGGAAAGACATCGAAAAAGTGTTTTTCTAGCGCTGCCACGCTTGTCTTAAGCAATCCTCTTAACTCTTACAATCCCCTTAACAACGGGCCGCCGGCCCGTTAGCCACCAAGGCCCGCCAGGATAAGACGCAAGAACACCGGGAGCCCGATTCCGGGGAGAAAATCGAACGGGCAACTCCACCAGGGACTCGTAAGACCTTTCGGCAGGCTAAAAGCCGGTGGCCTAAGAGGCAGACCGTACTTAGGTGGTGGCAGGACCGCCAAAGCTCGAAAAGAGCCTTTTTTCCAAGAGCCTTTTTTCCTCTTCGCAGCTTTTTTGGGATACCGCGGGTCTTGGCTGGTATGGGCCCCATAGGCGCCGAGGAAAAAAGCTGAAAAACGGAAGAAAGCGAAATAAGAGAAAGACAAAATGCCCTTAGATTTCTTACAGGGTAATTTCTCTTCCTTAGTAAATAGGTTCTTTTTTCTTTGTGAAGACACCGTGGTCCCCGGTGACTCCCTCCGCAGATTGCCGGCTTGGGCTGCAAAAGACGCGTCGACCCGTTGACAGGCCCCCTCGTTTCGAGGAAGCTTGGCCGGTGAACTACAAGACCGTCGCTTGCAATGGATGCCTCCACGTTGCCCTGGCCACCATGCCTCACGTGGAAAGCGTGTGCGCCGGTTTATGGCTTGCCGTGGGTAGTCGCCACGAGAGGGCAACCCTTTCGGGGATTTCCCACTTCGTGGAACACCTGCTTTTTAAAGGGACCCGAAAGCGAACCGCCAGGCAGATTTCCCGGGAAATCGAAGGTGTCGGAGGCTACCTCGACGGATTTACCGGGGAAGAGATGACGTGCTGCTACGCAGCGGCCGGCGCAAAACATGCGGAACTATTGCTCGATGTCCTTTTTGACATGGTGGACAATCCCACGTTTCCGGCCGACGAAATCGAAAAAGAGCGAGGGGTCATCCTTGAAGAAATCAAGATGTACGAGGATCAACCCGCCCAGCGGGCCCAGGAACTGCTTAACTCCCTGCTATGGCCAGACCACCCCCTGGGCCGACCCATTACGGGCTTCCCGGAGACAGTGGCCCAGATAGGGAGAAAAGACCTGGTGGCCCATTGGAAAAAGTACTACGCCCAGGGAAGGTTGTACGTCGTCGTGGCCGGCAACATCGATCCGGGGAAAGTTGTGGACTTCGTGCTCAAACGAGCCTCTTCCCGCAGAAAGCCCGTTCGGCGCAGCTATCCGGTCTTTCGCGACCGCCGCTCCAAGCCGGGTGTTGCTTGCCTTACCAAGCCCGTCGAACAAACCCACCTAGCGATAGGGCTTCGCGGGGTTTCCCGGCACGATCCCCGGAGATTGGCCGTCAAACTCGCCAGTGTCATCCTGGGAGAAAACATGAGCTCGCGGCTTTTCCAAATCCTCCGGGAGGAACACGGGCTTGCTTATTCCATCTCTTCCGGTACCTGCCACTTTGCCGATACGGGTGCGCTTACGATTCTGGCGGGGGTCGAGACGGACCGGGCGCTAGAAGCTCTCCAACTTATTTTACGCGTGGTGGCTTCCCTAGGCCGGAAATCACCGAGCTCAGCGGAGCTGCGTCGTGCCAAGGAATATGTGATCGGGCAACTGTACCTGGGCTTAGAGAGCACGATCAACCAGATGCTGTGGGTCGGAGAAAGTCTGGTGGGATACGGATCGGTTTGGACCCCCGCGGAATATGAAAAAGCGATCGAGGCCGTTGGCCCGGAAGCCGTCCAGAATGTCTGTCGATACCTAGCCTCGGATCGGCGTCTTTGTGTGGCCGTCGTGGGACCGGAGCCGCCCGTAGAACCGATCCAAGCGGTTGCCTCGTTCCGACCATGACCGACTATGTCCTTTTCCGCTCCTGGGACGCCACAGGGATGTTTCTCGAGGGGGAAGGTGCCGTCGAAATCCTCGCCGGAACGCGGGAAAACTGGGACGAGATCGGGGCCGTTCTGGCGCGCTATGAGCCGGTCGGTCCGAAGGAAGCTCCTTTGTTTTCGGGCGGCGCCGTCGGTTACATTACTTACGAGGGGGAATTCTGGTTTGGGATTTATCCAGAACTTCGTCGCGTCCCGTGCCCGGGGAGTTCCTGCCGGTGGCAAGAACGAAAAGCCAGCCACCACCACAAAGACCGACGGGCGGGTTCGTGGGAGCTTGAGATCTCTCCAAAGCGATGGATCACGATGGTGGAGCAGGCCCACGAGTACATCCGATCTGGAGATATTTACCAAGTCAATCTTTCCCACCGCATGCACGCGCCCTTTTCCGGCAACCCGTACGAGCTGTTCGAGGAACTTCTGGCTGGTGACCCTGCCCCCGGAGCCGCGTTCTTTGAAACACCGAAGCTTGTGCTCCTGTCGGCCTCTCCGGAGCTTTTTCTTCGGGTAGAGGGATCCTCCATCGTCACACGTCCGATTAAAGGTACCCGGCCTCGAGGACAAACCCCCGAAGAAGATCAAAGACTCGCCGAAGAACTGGCGAGCCATTCCAAAGAGCTCGCCGAGCTCATCATGATTACAGATCTGGAACGAAACGATCTGGGAGTCATCTGCCAATGGGGAACTGTCCGGGCACCCAAAGTAGCGGAGCTGGAGTCCTTTGCCTTCGTTCACCACCTAGTTTCGACTGTCGAAGGGCAACTGCGGCCGGGCACTAGCGTGGGCGACATTTTGCGCGCCTGTTTTCCCGGTGGGTCCGTAACAGGTGCCCCCAAAAAGAGAGCAATGGAGATTATCCGAGAGCTCGAACAAGCGCCCCGCGGCATCTATACGGGGGCGTTTGGGATGATCGGTTTTCAGGGCGAGATGGTCTTCACCATGGGCATCCGTATTTTGGTGTGGGATGGAACCCACCTGTGGCTGCAGGTTGGAAGCGGGATTACGATTGACTCCGAATCCCTGGCCGAATATAAGGAAACGCTCGACAAGGCACGAGGCTTACAGGAGGCATTGTCCCGCTGGGAGAAGGGTAAACCCAATGCAAACACAAAGAAGGACCTCTCTTTTTTGCGTTCCCCCCCAACCCCTAAATCGCGTGGAAGTCCCGCTTGGTGGGACTACGTTTTACCAAAGGCAAGAAAGCGAACAAACAGCGTGTGAATTTCCTCTGATGCCTGCGGCTTCCCATCCAACCTACCGGCGTGTCCCTGAAGTGACCGTCGGACAGTTCTACGAGCACCACGGGCGGCAGCTTCATCTTTCCTTATTAGCGGGAAAAGCTGGTCTTTCTCGTACAATCCGCGAGGGTTCCGTAAACCGTCCCGGGCTTGCCCTTGCGGGTTACTTTAAATACTTCGCGCGTCACCGGGTTCAGGTCATTGGCAAGGCCGAAAATTCCTACATTCACGGGTTGCCTCCCGAGGAAAGCCGGAAACGTTTAAGCGCGCTTTTTGAAAAGGAAATCCCCTGCTTGATTTTGGCACGAAGTCTAGCAGCTCCCCCCATCGTTCTGGAGGAGGCAGAAAAGCATTCCATTGCCGTTTTCCGGTCGCCGCTGCAGACCATGAGACTGATTAACGCCATTACCATTTGCTTGGAGATGGATTTTGCGCCGCAAATCTTGGAACAGGGAAGCATGGTGGACATCCAAGGGGTTGGCGTGCTCATCAAAGGATCGAGCGGAGTCGGAAAAAGTGAATGCGTGCTTTCCTTGGTAGAGCGAGGGCATACCCTTGTGTCTGACGACGCAACCTTGATTCGTTGTGTGGAGGGAAGGGAGCTCGTCGCCACGGCCCCGGAGCAAACGCGCTTTCATATGGAGGTCCGTGGAATTGGTATTATCAATGTGGCCAGCGTCTATGGCGTAAGAGGAATTCGGTTGGAAAAACGATTGGATCTGGTCGTCACTCTGAAAGAATGGAGCGAGGGATTCGAAATGGATCGGATCGGGTTGGATCAGGGGCACTGCGAAATCTTGAAAATCCGGGTGCCTCATGTTACGATACCCGTGCGTCCGGGCCGCAATCTTGCTACGCTGGTTGAGGTGGCAGCGCTGGACCAGAAGCTTCGCGCCATGGGGTATCATGCCGCGATGGAGTTTAACGAACGTCTCAAGTCTCTCATGAGGCGACGCGGGCGCTAACCGCTAGTTTATGTCAGTCGTGGGTTCGAATTATACGAAACGCAGTGCCGGGTCTTTGCCTGTGGTAACCCGAGAGATGGTGATCCAGAACCGTCTGGGGCTTCATGCGCGTCCGGCGGCTCTTTTCGTTAAAACCGCAACTCGCTACGGAAGCGAGATCCGGGTAGAGAAGGATGGCGAGGAAGTGAACGGAAAGAGTATTATGGGACTCATGCTTCTGGCAGCCGGTTACGGGTCGAGGATTAAAGTTACTGCGGTCGGACCCGACGCTCGGGAAGCCATCGAGGCTTTGGAAAAACTCGTCACCAGCAAGTTCCAAGACGAATGATGAGGGATAGCGATTGGGGACCGGCCGGCGGACAAGCCGGAAACGCGTGAAAATCCCTGGGGTGGGGAGAGGGCGGACCAGGGACCCGGGGTCACCCGCGGAACGAGGGGTTTCGCGAATGCCAATGGGGAAGACAGACCCACGAAGTCTTCCGAAGACGCTTCGAAGCCACGGAGCGTCTTATCAAAATCGCGCAGGGCAAAACGATGGAAGTGGATAACGTTTCGCAAGGCACCACGGCAGAAATGGTGTTGCGGGGAATCCCGGCTTCTCCTGGGCTTGCCATTGGTCCGGCGGTTCTCTTGCAGGAAGGCCGTGTCAAGGTCCCCCGGTGGAAAATTCGGCCGGAGGAGATCCGCGGAGAACTCGAACGCCTGCAAGCTGCCCTTCTGGAAACTCGTCGAGAGCTTTTGGAAGCGAAAGCCAAGCTCGCCGAAAATGAGTCGCAGGGTGCAGCGTCAGTTCTTGACGTTCACCTCATGGTCCTGGAAGACCCAGCGATTCTCGAGGCGCTGAAGGCTCGGTTGGAAGAAAAGCTTTACAATGTTGAATATGTCTACCACGAGATCACCGAAGAGTTTTCCCAACACCTTCTTGCTTTAAACGAGGATTATTTCCGAGAACGAGCCAGTGACATTCGCGACGTGGCCCGGCGAGTTCTGGCTCATTGCCAAGGCAACCCCAGCCTCGCCCGGTGGCAGCTGGAGGAACCCAGCATCCTGGCAGCACGATCGCTCTACCTCTCGGACGTTGTAGCTCTGGATCGACGAGCCCTTTTGGGACTCATCACCGAAGAAGGTACACGCACGTCCCATGCGGCCATACTGGCTCGATCCCTGAACATTCCCGCCGTCGTCGGCCTGGGAGGGCTCCTGAAACACCTCAACGACCAGGTAGAAATTCTGGTGGATGGAGTCGAAGGGTGGGTCGTAATCCGGCCCTCCGAATCGACCAAACGACGTCTTCTCGAGCGGCAAATGCGCCGCAACCACTTGGAGGCAAGGCTCAACCTGAGCCGAGATCTTACTGCTGTAACAAGGGACGGCCGTCATATCACTGTATCGGCCAATGTCGAACTTCCGGATGATATTCCGCTGGTTCGTGCTAATGGAGCTGAGGGGATTGGGCTTTTACGTACGGAATTTCTTTTCCTCAACCGAGCCACGCCTCCCAGCGAAGAGGAACAATGCGCTGCGTATCGAGAAATCGCGCAGGCAGTCAAACCCCACGGGGTCATCATTCGAACCTTGGACCTCGGGGCGGATAAACTCGGTCCTTTGTTGCCCAATCCGGTCCGGGAAGCCAATCCATTCCTGGGATGGCGCGGAATCCGGCTCTCACTGGATTGCCGGAACCTCTTCCAAACACAGCTCCGCGCAATTTGGCGAGCGGGTACCGAAGGCAACGTGCGGGTCATGTTTCCTATGGTGACTACGCTTGAGGAGCTGCGCTTGGCCAAAGAGCTCTTCTGGCAATGCCGCCAGCAACTTTGCGAGGAAGGGGTGCCAGTGCCGGAACAGATAGAGTGCGGCGTCATGGTGGAGGTCCCTTCCGTGGCCCTTTTGGCTGACCTTTTTGCCCGAGAAGTCGATTTTTTTAGCGTTGGCACCAACGACCTTGTGCAGTACACCCTCGCGGTGGACCGTTTGAACGGAAAAGTCAGTGCACTCTATCAACCTACCCATCCCTCCGTCTTACGCCTCCTCCACCGGGTAGTGGAAGAAGCGCACCGTTTCCATATCTGGGTGGGAGTGTGCGGTGAAATGGCAGCTGACCTGTTTTCGGCTCTGGCTCTTGTCGCGCTTGGCGTAGACGAGCTTTCCATGGGATCCGTTTTCGTTCCTTGGATTAAGGATGCCATCCGGCACGTCCACTATGGGGAGCTGCGCAAGCATGTCGATGAACTAACCCAGTGCCCCACGAGCGGGGACGTCTTGGAACGGCTCCGCGAACTGGCCCAGTTGTATTTCCCGCACCTTTTGGAGGAGGAGAACCAGTGGGAAGCTGGCGGCCTTTCCCCATCCATTCCTGGGACATGAAAGCTATTATTCTTGCCGCAGGCTACGGTACCCGTTTGGCACCCCTTACTGATTGCTGCCCAAAAGCCCTGCTTCCTGTGGGTGGCCGGCCGATCCTGGAATACATCCTAGACTCGCTAGTGGCCACGGACGGGATTGAGGAAGCTTGTGTGGTGAGTAATGCCAAATTTTACCCCTCCTTTCTCCAGTGGGCAGCAACGTGGAAAACTCAGGCTTCTTTGCCTTTTGCTCTCCATATCCTTAACGACGGGACGACGTCCGACGCCACTCGGAGGGGTGCCATAGGAGACCTCTGGTTTGCCCTCACAGACAGAGGATGGAACCAGGATGAGATTCTCGTCGTGGCAGGAGATAACCTTTTTCGCTCCTCTCTTTCACCGATGGTTCAACTCGGCAGAGACCGCCGGGCGCCCGTAGTGGCGGTTTACCGCGTCCCAGAGCTTGCATCGGTACGCTTGTACAACCACCTTCGAACCGATCGGGAGGGTCGAATCGTTTTCTTTGAGGAAAAGCCGGACTCACCCCAAGACACACGCGTGGCTGTCGGCCTCTACTACTTCCCACCGGAACTTCCGCAATGGCTCAAAGACTACCTTTGCCAAACCGACAACCGCGACCAGCCTGGGCGATTCATCCAATGGCTGTTTCCCAAAGTTCCGGTGTACGTGTGGGAGTTACCCGGCCTATGGTTTGACATTGGGTCACGGCAAGCGCTGGAAGAAGCGGATCAAGCGGTACGATCGGTAGGCGTCTCGAAAGCCTAGTCCTTTAGGTCGAAGCAAGTGATTTTCGGGGTTGCGGGGAACAACGTTGGCGCGGCCCTGGAAACTTTTTCCCGCGACGTGCTCCTCATGTCTATTGACCTGTGACTTCCATCCGCCTGAGCCAAAGCAGGGGTTCGGGCCCAAGCTAGCGGTTAAGAGATGGCCGGCTTTGGCTTGTGCTCGATGCGAGCGAGTTTCCCTCCTTGAAGAAAGCTTCGATCTTTTCCTCGAGTATTTCCCTAAAAGCTTAGAGCCATTGCTTCCTTCCAACGAGCCGACAACCAAAAGTTTTTCCTCTCCCAAAGCCAGGCTTTTCGGTTGCCCAAGAGATGCCCATGGGAGAAGAAAGGTCCCTTCCCCTAGGAAAAAGGCAGAGCCGATCGATCTCCAAAAGCCATTGCCTTTTTGCCTTACCCGGCCTCTAATGAAACGAGTCCGACCGCCGGCCACGGCAATGACCCATGGGAGACCCGCTCTGGAGCCCTTGGTCGGTCCTTTGCAAGACATTGAGTGGCGACCAGGCTCACTTGAAAGAGAGGCTAGCTCCTAGGAAGAAAGAGAGTGGAAGATTACGAGCAGGCCTAAGGAACCAAAATCGCTCTATTGTGATATTCACTCTCCCCTCGCATCTATGGTAACCGAGACCTATCCCTCCTCCCCGTTAGAGCGCTTTGCACGCTTAAGAAAACGATTCCCCCAGATGCATTATGAATCCGTGGAATTTGAGGAGAGCCAAAACGAACTGAAGGTCCAATTCTCCTTCCGGATCCCCCCACTCCCCCCATTTCGAACGCTCTGGCGTTTACCCAAACCCCCTGGTGGAAGCTCTGTCCACCATCTCCCTTGGGTAAGGAATTTCGCCTTCCACCTGGGTTTGGTTGAAATGATTAGCTATTGGAAGGGAGCTTGTCCTCCTTGGATCCATGTTATTGCGGGAGAGCTCTCTATAGCTCAAGCCTTGTGGTGGAGAAAGCTTTTCCACCGAGGTCTTTCTGAGTTTTCCTACCGTAATGGCCTTGCAGTGGGAGAAGAAGAGTGGGTCCAGTTCGTTTGTGAGAAACCCAGGGATCTCGCTTTGCTTCCGTGGGAAGGTTCTCGTAGGTCAGCCGGAATCCTCGTCCCCGTGGGAGGAGGAAAAGATTCCCTGGTAACATTACATCTCCTGCAAAGCCGGCAGGAACCCATCTATCTATTCTTTCTTAACCCGGGCAAACGGCAGTGGAAGATAGCCGAATACTTCGGTTTTCCTAAGGAACGCGTTTTCGTGGCTCACCGGACTCTGGATCCTTTACTTGTAGAACTCAACGCGAAAGGGTGGCTGAACGGGCATATTCCCTTCTCGGCGGTTCTTGCCTTTGCATCGGTCTGGGTTGCAGCCCTTTTTGGTCTGTCTCACGTCATCGTGTCCCACGAAGCAAGCGCGGATTGCAGCACGGTGCCAGGCACCGAAGTCAACCACCAGTATTCCAAAAGCAGCACCTTTGAGCAAGATTTCCGGCAGTACCTTGCTCAATGGCTTTCCCCGCATATCACCTACTTTAGCCTTTTGCGCCCATGGAATGAGCTCCAAATTACCCATCAGTTTAGCCATCTACCTTCGAAAGTAGGCGAGATTTTTCGCAGCTGTAACGCCCGCACGCCCGACGAAACTTGGTGTGGACAATGCCCGAAATGCCTCTTTGTGCATATTATGCTCTCCGCATTCTTGCCACAACCAACGTGCCGAGCTTTTCTTGGGTGTGATCCGTTGAATGATGTCTCCCTCGCAAAAGTGATCGATTCCCTAACATTGTCCGATCTTGCCAGCCCCTTTGAATGCGTCGGAACCAAGGAAGAAACCAGGGCAGCACTTTCAGCATGCATCCACCGGAGCGCCAACCCAGCGCATCTTCCTTTACTTGTTCGACGCTTCGCCGAGGATCATAGGGAAACTCTTTTTTGTCCTGAAAAGATTGCCGTTCTCCTCTCCTCGTGGCATCCTGTGCACTGGTTGCCAAAAGATTTTGAGGCCAATCTAAAGCTAAGAACTCCCTCTTTTGAGGAAGCACTAGAGGAACTGCGACTCCCTTTAAATGCTTAGTTTGACAGAACTAGCTAGCGTGTATTCTGAACTTAATTGTCTCCATTTCTTTGCCCAAAAGGCTGCGCTTTTCGTGACAAGGGATAACTAGGATTTTTTACCAAACGAAAGAGAGTGTCCGCTCCCCTATTGAGGCTACCTTGTCCAGCACGGCTAACGAGGAGCTGTCAGAAGTCCCTGCATGGATAGGAGGTCGAGCGAGTTGACCTTGATGAGGCCTCTCCCTTAAGCTAGCCAAAGGTTATCGAGCTTTAAAGACTCCTCTCTTTTCTTGCTCTATTCCGTCCATAGGACATCGTCGCGGTTTTACCACTTTATTTCTTTGACCGATCCACCCTTGGGTACGCGACGCGGATTTCCGCCTGGCCAGCGGAGCGTGGCGTGAGGTAGGGATCGACAAGAGCAGGTTAGGGAATTCCCCAGATTGGGCCAGGGTCGGCGTCCTGGCTCTTAGTTTTCCGTCCTATCGTGAATGACAACGGCTTTTTTAGGAAAAGGGGTTTGCAAACGGGCCTGGCACTACTTTTTGGGCTTCCATAAAAAGTAAGGGAAAAGATTGGTTTGCTATCCACCCTCAAACTTCGCCAAAAGGGAATCATGCAGTCATCCTCGGCGGGCAAAGAGGCATTGGAGGAGTTTTTTTGCGGCACAACCATTTTGGTTTGGGGGCTTGGGCGGGAAGGAACCAGCTTTTTGCAACTTGCCTCCGGCTGGAAGGACGTCTCGCTTGTCGTTACCGACCGGGTCGAACCAGACGATGCCAGACGGACCCTTTTTTCTCGAGCCCAGTGGCTTCCCGAACCAGAAGCCGTAGAACAACTGGATCGTTTTGACTGGGTAGTGAAAAGCCCAGGTGTTTGCGTCCGAAAGTTTGGACTTTCCCATGAGGCTTGCGGGAAGATTCTCTCCCAATGTGAACTCCTTCTTCGGTTCTCCCCGGGACCTGTCGTTGGTGTTACCGGAACTAAGGGAAAAAGCACAACAGCCGCCCTTTTATATCAGATGATTCTCCGGTCGGGTCGATCGGCCCGAGTCGTGGGAAACTTTGGCACCCCACCCTTGGAAGGATTCGAGACTCTATCTATTGAAACCTTTGTCGTTTGCGAATTATCCTCCTACCAGCTGGAGTTCATGCGAGCCTCACCCCATGTTGCTGTCTGGCTTAACCTGTTTCCGGAACACCTCGATTACCACGGGGGCTTCCAAGAATACCAGAAAGCCAAGGCCCGGATCGCGCTTTTTCAAAAGCCCGGTGACTACCTCATTTATCACGGTAGCGACGCGGGTATCCAAGAAGCCCTGACACGTTTCCCCCTTTCCTCTCAACCCATTCCTTTTGATCTACCGGACGGAAGGAGCCTTCCCGAAAGCCCCTTCCTCCAAGGCCGCCACAATCGCCTTAACATCATCGCTGCCGCAAGAGCGGCCCAGCTACTCGGAATTGAAACTTCCGCCATTTTTGCAACGATCCAGGACTTTCAAGGTCTTCCTCACCGTTTGGAACGGGTCGGGGTTTTTGATGGGATTACCTACTACGATGACGCTATTTCCACGGTCCCCCAGGCAACCTTGGCTGCGCTAGAAGCTATCAGAGACACTGCCACTCTCATCCTCGGCGGCCAGGATCGGGGAATCCCTTATGAGGATTTCGCGAGAAAGCTTGCCCGTTCTTCCGTTTCAACACTCCTCCTTCTTCCTCCCAGCGGACTACGCCTGGCTAAGGTTCTTTCTTTGATCGATCCACCCTTCCCAGGAAACATTCTCGTAGTCCAGACTCTGGAAGAAGCAGTGGAAGAGGCCTTCCGGCACACGCCCAAGGGAAAAAGTTGCCTGTTTTCTCCCGCCGCGCCGAGCGCCCCACCATTTCGCAATTTTGAAGAGCGAGGAGAAGCCTTTAAGCACCTTGTACGGGCCATGGGCTCCTCGGCAAATCGCCTTGTGGGAGGATGATCCTTGGGATTTTTCTAGAGAAAAAGAGCCGCCACCCTCGGGAGCGTACCATCCGGGCACACCTGAAGTTGTGGCATCAAAAGACATTCCTGGAAGCGATCCTCCTGGAACGAAACCTTGGCCAACAGGCATAGAATCCTACCTACAAGAAGTTTTCCAGAGCTTCCGTTAGAACTAGGTTACCCTGTCGTAATCCATGCTTGGCCGGCGCGTTCTCACAGCTGGCCCAGAGTCCAAGAGTTGCACCAACCGAGCTAAAAGAGTCATAGCTGCCCTTTTGTATGGCAGCCCGTCCGAGATCTCTCCGTATCGCCCGTTTCCCCTGCCCGCTCTATGCAACCGATTGCGCAAGCGTTCCTGCGTTCGGCTCCCGGACAACCTTCGAGCAGGATGATGGACACGGCAGAGTCCGCTTAGCTGCCAAGGGAAATAAGAGCGAACTTATCCTGGCGAAACTTGTACGGAAATTTGTGAGATTTTCGAATCTGAAAGGAAAGAATAACCCATTTACTCTTCTGAGATCGCGCCGTCTCGATAGCCCGAAAGTAGCTAGGGCACAATCCAAAGAGCAAGTCGCGCTTCCTCTACTGTAACCACCTGGATCCGGTTTCCGAAGGGGTCAAAAGAAAGACAAGGGAATCCAGCTCCCCGAGCTAAGCCGTATTTCTCGGGAACTATGGAACAAAACTCTATCAGTTTGTCTTTCTCCAACCAAAAGAACGCTCTCCGCTCAAGTGCCAGTAAAAGATGTAAACCAAAAACGTCCTGGTAAAACGTGACGGCTCTTTGAATATCATCTGCCTCAATAAGGAAGTGACGGTATCCAAAGACATCGACCGGCATGTCCCTCTCACAGTCTCAACCCGACCCAAGAGGAGAGAATGTGAGCAGCGCGCGCTCACACACAGAGAGAGACACGCACACAACAGAGAGAGACCAGGAGACACTTTCAACAAAAAGCTCATCGTTTTGTAAGGCAGCGCAGATACTCCCACAAATCCAATGATCCAACGTTCGCTAGAAAGCCCATGCTTTTGGAAAGCAAGTTTGCTAAGTTTCTAGGATCGAGCGACCCGACTCAAACATTGATCCCGAAGCCGACCTGGACGGGCTGGCCAAAAGCGGTTCGTTGACTCATGAACCAAAAATGATACCGAAAACGATCGATCTGACGAAGAGGAGTTGGGAGCTCGCCGCACTTTTCTTTTCTGGTTCAAACTGGTCGAAGCAGGTCTCGTAGACCCATCTGTGATGGCTCACCGGGCGACACCGATGCTTTTTGCCAATGGATTTGCTTCAATGGGCAGCACAGCAGGATTTGGTGGATTCCCTGATCCGGGCGGAAGAAATGGACTTGTAGAATCCAGCGGTGGCGGTGTGCGAGGTGGGACCTCCATATCGGAGGCCGCTCGCCTCGGTGTGGCAGTGACTCGGTTTTCTCCCTGCCGGCCGTTTTCACTCCGTGCTCGGTCCAATGGAGCAAGTGGATTTCCCGCATTCGCCTTTGAGCCCACCTTGACCTATGATGATGCCCATAGGAGATTTTCCAGCCCGCCTTCCCTTGCCTCAGCAACGTCTTCCGGAGCCGCCAAGCACGTCAGGGAGGTTCTAGACTCTTCTTCACCCCGCCCCTGTCTTTGTCCCTTCCGAGGATGCTTCTGCATGAACGCCCACACCCTTCTGGGTCCTTTGTTTTCCAGCTGTTTAGCGACTATGGACCTCTTCGGACCTGCACCCGGACCCGCTGCCGCCCGGTGGCAGGGCAGCGCTTAGGCTCGGTTGGGGGCTACGCCGAACCCCCGGCCGGTTCCCCGCCCAGGACCCTTATGAAGAGCTCCCTTGTGCTCGTGGAGACAGGGAAAATCGGATCGAAGAACAACTTTACCGTTTAGCCGACCGGGGCTCTCCACTACGCAAATGGCCAGCAACCAGCTTCGCCTGTGCTTATCGGCTCTGACGTACATCCTAGTCGAAGCGCTGCGACGCCTGGCCCTGCGAGGAATGGAGTGGGCCGAAGCTTAAGGTCGACGCCCTCCGGGTCCATCTCTTTACGATCGGCACCCTGGTACCTGTCAGCGTCGACCGCGTTCTCCTCTCGATGAGCAGTGCCTAGCCTTGGAAAAGCCTCTTTTCTCAACGCCTGCCAAGCGCTCCGTAGCTAAAGCCTCTCTCAAGACGGCAAGGTCTATTCGTTGAGCAAAGCCTACCCTCGGGAAGAGCTTTGCTCAAAAACCGGCTTTTTGCCCTTTGCAGGGCTCGTCTTAAAACAAAACCCCATGCCGAAACTCTCCAGGACGAAATGTGGAAGACTTTGCAGGGCTTGTGTTAAGGAAAAAACGAACGAAAGCCTTACACGCTCTTACCTTAGCAGAAGCTTTTGGCGACCAAAACTCCTCGTAAGCGAGCCAACCAGCCTCTCTTGTATCGGAGAGCTCATACTGGTGAAAAATGGCGGTCACATAGGCAAAAGCACCCAAATCTTTTCGCCCGAAACGTGAAAAGGACATTCGCTCTCAACTAATCCTCCCGAGCTTCTTTTTGGGACCCGCTTTTGCGCTCGCGCATTCGAGCTTCGGTACGTAATCGCAAGGCTTGGATTCGAATAAAACCGGCTGCATCCCTCTGCTGATAGGACCCATCATCCTCCTCCATGGTGGCCAGGGAAGCATCATAGAGAGAGTAAGGGCTTTTGCGGCCCAAAACGGTAACGTTCCCCTTGTAGAGTTTGAGACGCACCGTTCCTGTGACCCTCTGCTGGCTCTCGTCGATGGCAGACTGAAGGAATTCGCGTTCAGGCGAAAACCAGAACCCATAGTAGACAAGCTCCGCATACTTGGGAGCCAGTTGATCACGCAAATGCATTACCTCTCGATCGAGGGTCAAACTTTCGATCTGCCGATGCGCCACGTAAAGGATAGTTCCCCCAGGAGTTTCATACACCCCACGAGACTTCATCCCAACGAAGCGGTTTTCTACCATGTCCACGCGGCCAATGCCGTGTTTGGCTCCTAGCTGGTTTAATCTTCGCAGCACCTCGCACGGTGAGAATCTCTCCCCGTTAATACCGACACAATCTCCCCGTTCGAACTCCAGTTCCACCACGTCCGGCTCGTTGGGTGCGTTCTCTGGATCGGTCGTCCATTGGAAAAGATCTTTCGGCGGCTCCCTCCAAGGGTCCTCCAACACCCCACTTTCGTAGCTAATATGCAGGAGATTCCGATCGACCGAATAGGGTCTTTGTGGACTTGCCTCGACTGGAATCCCATGGGCCTCGGCATAAGCCAAAAGATCCCGCCGTCCCTTAAAATGCCACTCCCTCCACGGAGCGATCACGGCCAACTCCGGAGCCAAAGCTGCGTAAGCCAGCTCAAACCTGACCTGGTCATTTCCCTTGCCCGTCGCCCCATGGGCTAGCGCGTGGGCTCCTTCGACACGCGCAATTTCGACCTGCCGTTTGGCAATCAACGGTCGCGCGATGCTGGTTCCCAGAAGGTACTGCCCCTCATACACGCTGCTTGCGCGAAACATCGGGTACACGAAGTCACGCACAAACTCTTCCTGAAGATCCTCGACATACACCTTGGACGCTCCCGTTGCGCGAGCCTTCTTTTGGATCTGCGCCACGTCTTCTCCCTGTCCTATGTCCGCATAGAAAGCGATTACCTCGGCACGGTAGGTTTCCCGGATCCACTGGAGGATGACCGAAGTGTCCAAACCGCCGGAGTAAGCAAGAACTACTTTCACCATAGCGACAGGCCCACGGGAGCGCGTTTGGGATCCCATCACTGTGTCAAGCAGAGACAAGGGCGCAAGGACGTCTCAGCGCCGCCAGCACGCGTTGGAGCACCTGATCCCGGGTAAGACCATATTTTGCCCGCAGGCCATCCACCTTACCATGTTCAATAAAGCAATCAGGCCAACCCACCCGAACCACAGGTACACGAAGACCACGGTCATTCAATGCCTCGAGGACGGCACTCCCAAAACCTCCCGCCAACACATGATCCTCGATCGTTACCAGTACGTCACACACTTGCGCAAACGATTCCAAGGTGTTTTGGTCCAAAGGCTTAGCCGATCGAGCGTTGATCAACGCCGTCGAAATGCCCAAAGACTCTAAAGCATCCGCCAATGATTCTCCGAGCGTCGCCATGATTCCCAGGGTAAAAATGGCCACCGTGGTGCCTTCACGCAGTACCTGGGCCTTGCCGATCGGGATCGGCTCCGGAACGTCCTTGACAGGAACCCCTGGACCTGTACCTCGCGGATAGCGAATCGCAATGGGACCCGGATGATGAAGAGCCGTGCAAAGCATGTCCGCTAGCTCATCTTCGTCTTTCGGGTGCAATAGCACCATATTGGGGATGCCCCGCAGATAGGCCACATCAAAAAGACCGTGGTGGGTAGGACCATCGTCGCCGGAAAGACCTCCCCGATCCAAACAGAAAACCACGGGAAGATTTTGAAGGCACACATCGTGGATGACGGGATCAAACGCGCGCTGCAGAAAGGTTGAATAGATCGCGCAAAACGGTTTGAACCCCTTGGTCGCCAAACCAGCCGCGAAAATGACCGCATGTTCCTCGGCTATACCCACGTCGAAGTAACGATCCGGAAAGCGGGGCTGAAACCGGTCCAGACAGGTCCCGTTGGGCATGGCAGCCGTAATGGCGATCACGCGACGGTCCTTTTCCGCAAGCTTGATCAGGGTGTCGGCAAAGACTTCCGAAAAAGTTGGCTTGGAAGAAGCCGGCGTGGCACCGGTCACCGGATCATAAGGACCCAAGCCATGAAATTTCTTTTGCTTTTCCAGTGCCGGTGGAAAACCTCTTCCTTTTTGAGTAAGGACATGCAGCAGTACGGGCGTCTCCTGCTTTTTGAGAAATTCTAGCGTCGAAACAAGGGCAGCAATGTTGTGGCCATCCAGGGGGCCATAGTACGTGAAGCCAAACTCTTCAAAAAGGACACTGGGCCAAAGCATTCCCTTGACCGCTTCCTCGGCCTTTCGCGCCACCCGGACGGCTCCTTTGCCCGCAAGTTTTTCGAGGAATCGCTGAGCCTGCTCCCGGAGCGCAGCGTACTTCTCGTTGGTCGCAATCCGGTTAAAATAGGCCGCAATCGCTCCCACATTGCGATCAATCGACCATTCATTGTCGTTTAAAATGACGATCAAGCGCCGGACTTGCCCTGCAACATTATTGAGTGCCTCATAGGTAATCCCACACGTGAAGGCCGCATCCCCGCAAAGGGCAACCACATGCTCAGGCTCCCCCAGCCGATCCCTGCCCACCGCCATTCCCAAAGCCGCTGAAAGCGCCGTCCCAGCGTGTCCTGCTCCGTAGCAATCGTGCGGGCTTTCCGCCCGGCACATAAACCCGCTGAGCCCTCCGGGTTGACGGATCGTCGAAAATCGCTCACGCCGACCTGTCAAGAGCTTGTGGACATAGGCCTGGTGACTGACATCGAAGACAAATTTGTCTCTCGGGGTCTCAAAGACGTAATGCAACGCCAGGGTTAGCTCTACGACACCCAAATTGGGCCCAAGATGACCCCCATTTTTTGAAAGTACGGTGATGAGCTCCTGCCGGATCTCTTCTGCAAGGATCTTAAGCTCTTCCAAGCTTAGCTTTTTGACATCGGAAGGCCCGTTAATCGTATCCAAAATCCTCCCCATGGTTCTCCCTCGCTCTTCGTTTTCGCTTCCACGAGCCCAACGTCACCCCAACACCCTGGTCCAGGCCTTTGTCTTATTCTCTTACCCTTCCGGCGATCCCGCTCCCCGTCCTCCTTCCTCGACGGAACGGGTTAAGATCTCAATTTTTTGTTCCGCTTGAGCGAGCTTGTCACGGCAAAATTTGAGAAGCCGCATTCCTTCCTCGTATTTTTGGATGAGTTCCTCCAAAGCAACGGAACCTGTTTCCATTTCCCGCACCAGAACCTCGATACGTGCCATGGCCTCTTCGAACGTCTGGGGAGCTCCCTCGGAACCTCTTGTCATAGTCGCTCCCCTTTAGCATTCCCGCAGCCCAAGGTCAACCGGCTCCACTCCCATCCCTCCAGGCAAAGACACGCCTCCGCCGGGCCTCCAAAAAATGCGGGGGTGCCCGACCGCCCCTCGAAGGCAGGTTCACCTGTCTCGGACGCGATCCATGGCACCCCCAGCTCGCGATCGATCCTCCTGAAGATCCCCTTCAATCCATCGCAGGCAGCCCTTCCGGCCACCAGCGCGGCATTCCGGTTGGCCCTAACGACCCGCAAGCCAAACCCTTCGGGTCTTTCTTACTGCGGGCGCTCGAACACCTTGGCCGTAAGATAGATTAACGGGCACAAGAGGATTACAAACACGGCGAATGCGTATTCCATAGGGTGACCTCCGAAGTGTAACTGCCTATCCCGGGTGAAACGAAAACGCAAGAAAAAAGAAGAAAAAAAAGAGGGTTCTCCGGGGGGAGAGGGCCAACCGGAGCCTTTACGGGACGACCCGGTGGGGTCGTAGCCCCTAGTTAGTCTCGAAAACTCCCTCCGGAGAACCCCTACGGATTTACCCTTTCCCGTGGCCTATCGTGTCGCCCTGGATTTTTCAAGGATCGTGGATAGGACATAGATCCAAGGCACCACGGCAATAACCACGAGGAAGATAAACGCATAACCCGCCATGGTCGGTCACCCCCTTTCGAGTTGCGTTTATCTGACGCACTCATGCCGTGCTATGAGAAAATAAGCCATACCTTGCCCCTTCCCGCAAAAAGTTTTGATATCCAATTCCTCTCCCCTCCCTTTGCTTGCGAGTTTCATGCAGGATCCTCCCACTCCCAAGGACCTGCCAACGGAACGAATCAGGGGAGAACCCAGGCTGGCTGCCGCTCGAGCTCATGAGCCGTGCGGGCCTCTCTTGTCAAGATGGGGCTATTGGGTTCACACTTAGGGCTAAAGGCATGGAGCAGGAACTTTTGCGCTCCTTCCAGAGGTTGACTGGGCGGATCGAGCGGATCGTCGCTTTTCATAAGCACACGGGCTTTACCGTCCTCAAGGTCAGGATATCGTCCGAAAAAACCTCACTGGCAACCTTGGTGGGCCAAACCATCGCACCCAGAGTGGGACAGGAAATTGAGGCTTGGGGTCACTGGTTCCGGCACCCTCGCTTCGGGCTTCAATTTCAGGCAAATGAGTTAAAGGTTCTGCCTGCCTTTAGTTCTGAGGGGCTTCAACGGTATCTGGCCAGTGGCCACATTCCCAGCATCGGCCCTGTACATGCTCAAAAACTGGTGGAAAAATTCGGAATAGACCTGCCGGCCATCATTGAAACTTCTCCCCACCGACTAGAGGAGGTGGAGGGCATCGGCCCGAAACGCCGCGAGCAAATCTGCCAGGCATGGCAGCGAGAGAAAGCAACCCAAAGAACCCTTCTTTTCCTTCATAGCCTGGGTATTGGTGGAGGACGAGCGGCGCGCATCTACGCAAAGTACGGGCCCGATACCGCAAGGAGAATTCAAGATGACCCGTACCAGCTCGCACGGGAAGTTCCTGGAATCGGATTTACCATGGCCGACTCCCTTGCGCGCAACTTTGGCATTCCGGAAGATTCTGATCAACGGATGCGGGCTGCCATGGAATATCTTCTGTGGCAAGCTGCGACACAGGACGGGCATACAGCCCTGCCGTGGGAAAAACTCCTCGAGGAGTCTTCTCTGCTTACGGACCTGTCGGAAAAGACTCTAGAAGCCTGTCTTGAAAAGTGCGTGGAAAAGAAGGTCCTAACCGCAGGATCGTTCCCGTGTGGGAAGCTTGTCTACCTGCCCTGGTTGGACCGGATGGAGTCGGGTGTTGCCGCCCAATTGGGCCGGCGGTTGCGCGAGCAGTTTCTCGACCGACCAATCGAGCTTTCCCAGGCCATAGAAGCCTGGAAACAAAGAAGCCAGCTCACGCTCACCGCCTCGCAAGAGCGTGCCCTGGCCCAGGCTTTGACTCATCGTTTTGTCATTCTCAGTGGAGGACCCGGCGTAGGAAAAACCACCTTAGTGCGAGCTCTTTTGGAAATTTTTCAGGCACAAGGCATGCGGGTTGAGTGTTGTGCTCCAACAGGTAGAGCTGCCAAGCGTCTCGCCGAGGCTACCGGATTTTCTGCAAAAACGATTCATCGACTATTGGAAATTCGGCCAGGAGAGGAGGATCAACCTTCGAACCGGATTTCTCGCCTCCTTTGCGATGTTCTCATTGTGGACGAAGCTTCCATGCTTGATCTACCCTTGTTCCATTGGGTCCTCCAAGCTCTTCGCGAGACCGCTTCCTTGATCCTCGTTGGTGATCCCAACCAGCTTCCGGCTGTTGGGCCGGGAGCTGTCCTTGATGAAACCCTTAGAAGCGGAGTTGTTCCCGTAGCAGAACTCACGGAAGTGCTTCGCCAATCCCAAGGAAGTCACATTGTCCGAGCTGCCCATGCCATCTTGCACGGGAGGCTTCCCCCATATTCGTCCGAACCGGAGACGACGCGTGACTTTTACTTTATTCCAAGGGAAGATCCCCAAGAGATTGCAGAACTGGTGATCGAACTTGTGGCAGAGCGAATCCCTGCTCGATTTGGATTTCATCCCATCCGCGATATCCAAGTCCTCGCCCCCATGAACCGGGGTGTTCTTGGGATCCGGGAGCTTAACCTTCGGCTGCAGGAACGGCTCAACGGCAGGGCCACACCCATGATCGAGCGATTCGGGTGGCGATTTCGTCCAGGAGATAAGGTCCTTCAGATTGAAAACGACTATCAAAAGCAAGTTTTTAACGGGGATATTGGGGAAATTGTTACGGTGAAACCCGCAGAAGGACGCCTTTGGGTCGCATTCGACGAGCGGATGGTTGAGTATGATGCGCGGGAGCTCGATGAGCTTGCCCTAGCCTACGCGATTACGATCCACAAATCGCAAGGCTCAGAGTTTCCGTGCGTCGTCATTCCCCTGGCGATGGAACAATATGTCCTTCTTCACCGTAGTCTTCTCTACACAGCGCTTACCAGAGCCCGCCAGCTTGCCGTCATCCTCGGCCAAAAGCGAGCTCTGGCTCGAGCCGTGTATCATAATGAAGCACTCGTTCGTTACTCTGGCTTGCGCTACCGGTTGGCGGCATCCCAGGAGAAGTCCCGGACGGCTGGATCGTTCCATGGACTGTAATGAGCCTTCTCCTCCCAGGGGCAGATGGCAAACACCTGGGTTCTTTCTTTGTCCTCATGCCCACATTCTGGCGATATATCTTACCTGTAAGATGGCCTTGGCGCACCATGCTACCCGCCTTCCGGTCGCTTCTCGCAAACGAGAATCCTTCCCCCTCTGCACGGAGCTCTGCCAACCAATCGTGCGCTCCTAAAAAGGATCCGCTTGCAGCCCCCTTTTCGCTCCCACGTAGCGATGACGGGGTTACCATGCCGTAACCAATGGCGATCGCACGTACAGGGTTCTACTCTCTACCGGAACGCCTGAGGATAAGCCCAGTCGAAGGGAGCTGCTCTTGGGGCGGGGTTATCCCCGAAGGATAGAGGCCCAGAGGTGGCCAAAAGATCACATCCGTAAAGAAAGGTTCCCCCGGGAGACTTAGCCTGGCTTGCGCCGCAGCCACAATTCGCTGGGCCTCGATCTCGTTGTAAAAGGTGTACCGTCCCACGCGCTTGGTTTTGAGGAACTTACCGGTGACTTGCACTCGCTGACCGTTCCGAAGTCCCTGGTGTTTCCACGCAAAAACGAGCACCGACGCTCCCGCATCCTCCAAACGGAATGTGGTGTACGGGTTCCCTGCGCGGGAGGTGCGCTCCCGATAGCCGGTAACCGTTCCCATCACCGTAACGATCTGCCCGTCGTAACGGTCGCTATTCTTGACAAGGGCCAAGACGGCGATCGTCACCTGAGCCTGCAAGAACCCTATGGTCAAAAGCAAAAGAAAAAACCCAAAGGAAAGCCCCAAACAGAGCCGGCTCGCGTCTCGGTGCATCGACCTACGCCGAAAGATCACTCTCTTGGATAATCTTGAAGCTATTGGCTGTCACAGGCAAACGAGTTCTCTCCCCCATCCTCTTTGCAAAAGAGACTCTTCCCTATGGTTGATGTCAAAAAGAGGCGGCTCAAAGAGAACCGTTGACTCATACAACGTAAGACCGGAGAAATGAGTGACGTCCTCAAGACGACGCGACCAGTTGCAGGAAAGATCGATGCACGGGTGCGCCAATGCCGCCCTTGAGAATGACAGGGAGCGGAAGGGGCGCAAATCCTGGACGGCTTCTCCCAGGAGCGGCGCTGGTGGCGGAAGCAGGCAACGAGTCCAATCTTTTTTCTCCTGCCTACGGGATCTCCTTTGGGCCCACTACCGAAACACAGCAAAAAAGGTCACTTTTTGGACCCCGGTGCGTCGTTTTTGCGGATACCAGCTCAGTTCCTTACGAGAAAATCCAACGACTTTGCGCCGGCCCTGCTTTTTTTGCCCCGTGCCTCTTTGAGAGTTGGGCTTCGAAAAAGGGAGAGCCTAACCCCTAGCAAGACGGCTTCCTTTCTGGATCCTGGTTTCCAATGGCATCCTCCGGTCTCCCCCAGTGGATCAAAAAATCCTCGAGAATCTCAGCCAGGGCTTGCACATCCCTCGCATGTCGACGCAAACCTTCAGGCCCGACAACCCCGTACCCCTCTCCATATCCTCGCCCGTTTAGCACACAGAAGTGACTCCGGGTCTCGACCACCTGCTGGACTGCACGCTGGAGACTACTTACCCGATCTCCCGTAACTTCGAATTTCCATCCCACCCGCATGGCCCCGGGAAACCAGTCCGCCAACCGGTTGATCACCTTCGGCAACGGGACAAGCTCGACATGGTAGACCGCCTGGCTCGGCAATTTCAGACGATGAGGTACAGGCTCACCCTTCTGGTTCCAAATCTGGCCTACCCGGAAATCGCAAAGAGCCGCCGTGTGGAACACGGCCTCAACGGAAGATTCTTTGGCCGCAGCCTCTAACAGACGAGCCAATTCTTCATTGGTGCCGAAGCGTTCCACCACAAGGTTTGTCTGGCTCGACAACGAATACTTGGACAGAGTCCCAAGAAAGATCCAGACTTTGTGCCCCTTCTTCAAAAAATGCTTGGCAAGAGTGACTGCGGTTTTTCCCGTAGCACAATTCGTTAGAGTCCGGACCTCGTCCAAAGGTTCGTAGGCCGGTCCTCCTGTAATGAGGATATTCACCGCGAGATCGAGCCTGCAACATACTTAGGTCACGTTTGCTTGCCAGGCCCAAGAAAACATTCTCCACAAAGAATCTCGCTTTTTTTCTTCTCGACTCGCCCGCTTTGGCCCTTTCCCTTATTTTCTCTTATGGCGGTACTATCCGAAGAGGTCTCGGTATCGGTCAAGCGAAAGCCCCCGTGGTTACGGGTTCGTGCCCCTGGCGGAGCAACTTACCTCCAGTTAAAGAAAACGCTTTCGCTTCTTAAACTCCACACGGTTTGCGAGAGCGCCTGCTGCCCCAATATTGGCGAGTGCTGGGGGAAAGGGGCTGCCACGATCATGATTCTCGGAGAGACCTGTACCCGCAGTTGCCGTTTCTGCGCGGTCGCGACAGGAAAGCCGGCCCCTCCGGACCCCAATGAGCCCCTGCGTGTTGCCGTTGCTCTACGAGCCATGGGTCTCCGATATGCAGTCATTACTTCTGTTGCCCGGGATGATCTCCCGGACGGGGGAGCTGCGCATTGGGCTCGAACCATCCGAGAAGTCCGCAGGGTGAACCCCGCCATGGGAATTGAGGTGCTGGTACCCGACTTCCGGGGTCGCCCAGAAGCTTTGGAGACGGTTCTCGCTGCTTGCCCAGATGTCGTGGCTCACAATGTCGAGACGGTTCCACGGCTACAAAGAGCCATCCGTCCTCAGGCTCGTTTTAACCGCTCGCTCCAGGTGCTTCGACAAGCCCGGGAAGCCGGCTTTCTTACTAAGACGGGACTGATGCTGGGGATTGGAGAAACCCAAGAGGAGATCCGGCAATGCCTGGAAGAACTTGCTGCCATTCCTGTTGACATCCTCACCCTCGGGCAATACCTGCAACCTTCGCCTTCCCACCGCCCGATTCACCGGTGGGTTCCGCCGTCGGAGTTTGAACAGTGGCGGGCGATCGCATTTGAGCTGGGATTCCGCTCGGTTGCTGCAGGCCCGCTGGTGCGAAGTTCCTACCGTGCCGAGGAGCATGCGCAAGCTGCAGGTTGGAAGGCTTCCGGAAGATCCGGGCCTTATCCCTAACGTTTGGCCAAAGAGATCGTGATCCCGGCGATCACCAAAAGTCCAATAAAAGCGTAGAGCCACACTAGAACCCCTTCTCGGACCGTGGCGCCGGTTCCTCCCACGGGGGCCATGGAGCGGCCGCGAAGCCGGCCCTTACGAAGAAAGCCATCGTAATGCCGTTGTAAAAGATAGGTTTCCGCTTGGCGCATCGTATCAAGAATCACACCGACCACAATGAGCAAGCTTGTTCCTCCAAAAAACTGCGCGGTAATGGCGGGGATGCCAAGTGTCCTCTGAACGACCATAGGTAAGACCGCCAGAGCAGAAAGAAACACCGCTCCGGCCAGTGTCAACCGGGTCATCGCATGATCCAGAAACTCGGCCGTCGGCTGGCCTGGGCGAATCCCCGGAATAAAGCCGCCGTGCTTCTTTAGGTCCTCTGCAATTTGAACCGGGTTGAATTGAGTCGCTACCCAGAAGAAAGAGAAAAAGAAAACAAGCAAGATGGTCAAGGTGTAGTGAAGCCATCCTCCTGAAAGCGACGTAGCTAAGGCCGCTGCTATCCGCGATCGGGGAAAAAGAAACCCTACCATCGTCGAGGGGAACAAAAGAAGGGCCTGCGCAAAAATGATGGGCATGACTCCTGCATAGTTCACCTTGAGGGGGATAAAGGTGGTTTGGCCCCCGTAAACGCGAGTTCCGCGCACTTGTTTCGCATACTGCACGGTCACCTTGCGCATGGCTTGCGTCATGGCGACGGTGGCCGCGATAACTCCAAAGAGAAAAACAAGCAAAAGAACTAAAAGAAACGGACTAGCAGCCGTCGCCGCCGAAGGCGAAACGAGCTTTCCCCAGGCTTGAACCAAAGCCGCAGGCAATCGTGCCAGTATACCCACAGTGATAATAAGGGATACCCCGTTACCAATTCCCCTATCCGTAATCTGTTCCCCCAGCCACATGAGGAGCATGGTGCCTGCGGTAAGCGAAATCATCGTGGTCAAGCGAAAGCTCCATCCGGGCTCGGCCACCAGAGGAACCCCCAGCCGTTCGATCACCCCGCTAATCCCGTGGAGAAGAGGGATCGTTTCCGGATTTTCAAAACCTACCGAAAGGAGGTAGCCTTGAAAGAGGCAAAGAAAGACGGTTAACACTCGCGCGTACTGGGTAATTTTCTGTCTCCCTCCTTCTTCTCGCGCCATCTTCCCAAGACTCGGGACAACCACCGTCAAAAGTTGCATCATGATGCTCGCGCTAATGTAGGGCATGACGCTTAGGGAAAAAACCGCGCAGTTTTCCAAAGCGCCGCCACTAAAAAGATTGAGCATCCCCACCACAGACCCCTGAGCTTGCTGGTCGATTACCGTCGCAAAGTATTCCCCAAGGACGTGGGGGTTGACCCCCGGGGTGGGAATTGCAGAGCCGATACGGATGACGACGATCAGGGCCAAAGTAAAAAGAAGCCTTTGCCGCAGCTCGGCAATTTTAAAAGCGTTGACGAAGGCGCTAATCATTTCTTTTTTTTGCCCATCCCAACCCCTAGGGAATGGAGCCATAAACTGTGGGCTTTCACTGTTTCCTTCACTCTCGTCTGGGCAACGAAGGAAAACCCAGGGCGCTCCTTTTCTATGGGGCTAGCTAGCTCTCTTTGGCACCGTTTCGACTTTTCCCCCGGCTTGTTCGATCTTGGCCTTTGCCGCCTGGCTCACAGCTTGCACTCGAACGACGATTCTTCGATGAATCTCACCGCCCCCCAAAATTTTTACTCCGTCCCAACGTCCCTTGACCAGCCCCACCTTCCGGAGGACCTCTTCGTCAATCACCTCTTCCGAAAGCCTCTCGAGAGCTCCCACGTTAACTGGTGCATAACGGGTCTGAAAGGCGCGATGGTTAAATCCCCGCTTCGGAATCCGCCGGATCAGGGGCATCTGCCCACCCTCAAAACCTGGCCGGATACTCCCTCCCGAACGGGCTTTCTGGCCCTTGGTTCCCCGACCCGAGGTTTTCCCGTGACCCGAGCTTTCCCCGCAGCCCACGCGTTTGACCCGATGTTTCGCACCCGGTCTGGGTCGTACCTCGTGAAGCCTCATGAAATTGTCTCCTTCCCTAACACCGCTCCCCAAAAGCGCCAGGCCTTTGCCTGGAGAGAGCCTGCGTTCCCCAACCCCTTGGGCTTTCCTTTAGGCCCGAAGGGCCTCACCCAAATTGCGGTCCCTCGCCATGGACCGGCCTAACGGTTTCCCCCGCAGCCTCTCCACCGTTTCCCTCGACTTTAGTTGCCGCAAAGCTTCCAGGGTCGCCTTGACCACGTTATAGGGATTACTCGAACCAAGCGATTTCGTCAAAACATCCCGGATCCCTGCGACTTCTACAACCGCTCGCACAGCCGCTCCCGCAATAATCCCAGTCCCCGGAGAGGCCGGCTTTAACAGCACCTTCCCGCCATCAAACTCGCCGCACACCTCATGGGGAATCGTGTGGCCATCAAGGACAATTTCCTCCATGTTCTTTCGTGCCGATTCCGTGGCCTTCCGGACAGCCTCTACCACCTCATTGGCCTTTCCAAAACCAACACCCACCTTTCCCATGCGATCTCCCACCACCACAAGGGCTCCGAAACTATATCGGCGCCCCCCTTTGACCACCTTGGCACATCGATTGATGTGCACCACCTTATCGCAGAGCTCTGCCTCAGAAGATCCCACAAGGTGCCGATCCAAGCGCTTGGGAAGAACGACTCGCCGACCCGCAGCCGCGGCCGTTTCCTCCTCCAACACGACAGGATCTTCCTGGATAACCCCTTCCTCTGCCACTTTTTTTTCTTCGGTTTCCATAAGTTTCGTGCTTAAGCAAGAAAAACCTCTTCCGATGATCGTCCCATAGGAAACGTTTAGAACACGAGCCCCGCGGCCCGCGCCGCATCGGCCAAAGCTTTCACCTTTCCGTGATACCGATATCCCCCACGGTCAAAGACCACCTGGCGAATGTTTTTCGCAAGCGCTCGCTCGGCCAGGATACGTCCTACCACCGCAGCCGAAGCCTGGTTAGGTCGCAAGGGCTGCTCCGCCAGCTCTTTTTCCGTAGTCATCACGCTCGCCAGAGTTCGCCCCGCTGTATCATCGATCAATTGGGCGTAAATGTGCCGCCCCGTAAAACACACGCAAAGCCTAGGACGATCGGGCGTCCCGTTCACCTTCTTCCGCACCCGAAGGTGCCTCCGGTGCCTCGCCTCTTTCCTGGATTTCACCCGGATCATGGCCAGGTCTTGAGAAAGCTCGATGGTAGGAGAGTTCACTTGCTCTGAGCCGTCTTCCCTTCCTTGCGACGGATAACCTCTCCGACGTAACGGATCCCCTTCCCCTTGTACGGCTCCGGGGGATACAACCGCCGGAGGGAAGCTGCCACCTCACCGACTCGCTGTTTGTCGATTCCTTCAATCACAATCTGGGTTCCTTCGCGAACCGTAACTTGAATCCCGTCAGGGATCGGAAAAGAAATGGGATGGGAAAATCCGAGATTGAGTTCCAGTTTCCGGCCCTGCAGAGAAGCTCGGAACCCGATCCCCTGAATCTCCAATTCCTTCCGGAAACCCTGGAACACCCCCTGGACCGCATTGGCCAGAAGGCTCCGGTGAAGACCATAGAAAGCCTTGTGCTCTCGTTCTTGTCCATGGTTTTCCAGCCGCAACGAGCCATCCTCCACACGGGCCTCCAGAAAAGGAGGAAGCTCGTGGGCGAGCTCCCCCTTCGGCCCCACCACCTGGACCTTTTTGCCCTCAACAACCACGCGTACCCCCTGAGGAATCGGAATAGGTTTTCGACCGATGCGAGACATAGCCGTTATTGGTTACCTTTAGTAAACCATCGCTAAAAGCTCTCCGCCGACGCGCAAACGCTTCGCTTTGTGGCCAGCCATGACCCCCTTGGAAGTGGAAAGGATACAGATTCCCATTCCCCCCAGGACCCGAGGGATGCACTGGGCTCCTACATACCGGCGCAATCCAGGCTTGCTTACTCGCTGGATTTTGGTGATCACTCCGGGTGGTTTCAGCACCACCCGAACAAAAGGCTTATCGTCTTGGTAAATCACCTCCACTTGCTCAATATATCCTTCCTCCTTGAGCACTTGCGCGACATCCCTCTTTAACCGAGAGTAGGGAGCGACAAGCTCCCGCTTTCCCGCCCGCGAGGCATTGGAAAGACTCGAAAGAAAATCTGCCAAGGGATCCGAACTCATACACACCTTCGTCCTAACCTACCAGCTCGCTTTGGTTACGCCAGGGAGTTCTCCCCAAGAAGCCATCTCCCGGAACTGGATCCGGCTAATCCCGAACCGACGCATATAGGCCCTGCGCCGTCCCGTAATCGCACACCGGTTATACTTTCGCACTCGGAATTTCGGAGTCCTTTGCTGCTTAACTCTCCATGCTTTGGTCGCCATAAAAGCGTCTTTTCCTCACGGTTCTTGGCCTGGCTGCCTTAACCAGCTAGGCTGCTACGACCTCTGGCTTTTTCATATCCGCAAACGGAATTCCCAGCCTCGCCAAAAGTTCCTTTGCCTCGGCATCCGTTCGCGCCGTCGTCACAATCGTAATATCAAAACCCAAGCTACGCTTGGTTTCCTCTAGCTCAACTTCGGGAAAAACGGTGGGATCTTCGATCCCAAATGTATAGTTCCCCCTCCCGTCAAAGGAACGCGGGGAAAGTCCTCGAAAGTCTCTCACCCTGGGCAAGGCCGCCCATAACAGCCGCTCTAAAAATTCAAACATCCTCCTCCCTCGAAGGGTAACCTTACAACCAATCGGCTGGCCTTTCCGTAACTTAAAATTCGAAATACTTTTTCGAGCCACCGTCCGGATGGGCCGTTGCCCGGTGATCAAACTCAGCTGCCGGATCGCCTCCTCCACGGCCACCTTGGGATCCGCAGCGGAACCCACACAGCAATTAATCACAATCTTTTCGAGCTTGGGAACCTCGTGCAGATTGCAGTATTTCCCTGTCGCCAGGAGTCCTGGCCGGACTTCTTGAATCCATTTTTCCTGTAACACAGATTTTTCTCCCATCGTAACGAAAACCTACGTTCCGCTTGGGGCCGCTTGCCGTTTGTTTTTGCGTCGCTCGTATTCCGCAACGAGCATCACGTTGGAAATGTGAATGGGTGCCTCCTTTTCCACAAATCCCCCTTTGGGGTTTTCCGCGGAAGGTCGCACCGCCTTTTTCAGCATGCGAACCCCTTCTACGACGACCCGATTCCACTTCCGCTGGACCTCCAACACCTTCCCCTGCTTCCCTTTCTCTGCCCCGGAAATGACGACGACCACATCCCCTTTCTTCACGTGAAAACTTCGTTGAGGAACCTTCGGCTGGCGAGGAAAACGTCCCCTCATACAACCTCCGGCGCCAGGGAGAGAATCTTCATAAAATTCTTCTGGCGCAATTCCCGGGCCACCGGCCCAAAAATCCGCGTTCCTCGCGGGTTAAGATCTTTATCAACGATTACGACCGCATTACTGTCAAACCGCAGATACGATCCATCCTCCCGGCGAATCGGGTGTTTCGTGCGGACGACCACCGCCCGGACCACTTCACTCTTTTTCACCGCACCATCCGGAGCCGCCTCCTTGACCGTGATCGTTATGAGATCCCCTACCCGAGCATACCGGCTCTTTTTCCCTATCACCCCAATCATGGTGCCCCATTTGGCTCCCGTGTTGTCCGCAACTTCTACCCAAGATCTCATCTGAATCATGGTGTCACCTCCTCGATCCTGGGCTCTTCCTTCCTAAGAATTTCCACAACTTCCCACCGTTTCAAGCGGCTGAGCGGGCGCGTTTCCCGGACCTTGACCCAATCCCCTTCCTTGGCCCGGTTGCCCTCATTGTGGGCGTAAAGCCTTTTCCGTTTGGTCACAATCTTCTTGTATCTTGGGTGGGGCACACGCCGCTCCACCAGGACCACAACCGTCTTGTCCATTTTGGCCGAGACCACCCTCCCGACTCGCTCCTTACGGAGAATTCTCTCTGGCGTTGGTTTTTCTTCTACGGGTACCTGACTCATCGTTTTCCCCTATTTTCTGGCCCCGGACAAGCGCTGCCCTTGTCTTTGTTCGGCCAAGACAGTCTGGATCCGCGCCACCAACCGGCGCAATTCTCGAAAACGGCTGGGCTTTTCCACTCCTCCTGTCCGCTTCTGAATCTTTAAGTGAAAAAGCTCCTGCCGGGCTTCCTGAAGCATCCTTTGCAACTCCTCGTGGGACAGTCCTCGGATCTCGCTCGTTTTCTTCATGGCTCCTTACAACACCCGCACGGGCTGTTCTCGCACGACAAACCGGGTTTTGACGGGGAGTTTCCCAGCCGCCAATCGAAAACATTCCCTTGCGACCGATTCGGGAAGCCCGTCCAGCTCAAACAGAACATTACCGGGGCGTACCACAGCTACCCAAAACGCTGGTTGCCCCTTCCCCTTTCCCATCCGCGTTTCCGGCGGCCGCTGGGTCACCGGTTTGTCCGGAAAGATCCGGATCCACAGCTTCCCCCTGCGACGCACGTGGCGCGTGATTGCAATCCGAGCCGCTTCAATCTGCGCGCTGGTAATCCAAGCGCGTTCCAGCGTCTGAAGCCCATAGGAACCGAAGGCCACCGAAACCCCACGCCAGGCGTTTCCCTTCCGGCTTCCTCGCTGGGCTTTCCGATACTTAACCCGTCTTGGTAAAAGCGCCATTTTCCCATCCCTCCTGCTAACGGCCTACGATGGGGAAAGACCCAGACTTTCCGTTCTTCGACAAATCCACACTTTCACCCCAATCTTGCCTGCGGTGGTCAAAGCTTCGGCAAACCCGTAATCAATATCCGCCCGCAGCGTGTGCAAGGGGACCGTCCCCTCTTGATACCTCTCGGCCCGGGCGATCTCCGCTCCCCCAAGCCGACCCGCCACCCGGATCCGGATCCCAGCCGCCCCCGCCGCCATGGCCGCCTGCACCGCTTTCTTCATGGCCCTGCGGTGAGAAATCCTCCGCTCCAGCTGAAGCGCAATATTTTCGGCCACCAGCTGCGCCTCCAATTCCGGCTGCCGAACCTCCTTGACATCAATCAAAACCTCCCGATCCTTTTGAAGCATTTCCCGGATCTCTTCCCGCAACCGGTCCAACTCCGCCGCTTTCCGCCCAATGACCAGTCCCGGCCTCGCCGTGTGAATATTGATCCGCACCCGATTTCCTGCCCGCTCAATGACCACCTTGGAAACCGCCGCATTGGCCAATTTCTTCTTGATGAAGCGACGGATCTGGTAGTCTTCCAAAAGGAAGGCCACATAATCCTTTTTCTCGGCATACCAGATCGACCGCCAGTTCCGGTTGACGGCTAGGCGCTGCCCGATCGGATTTGCTTTCTGTCCCATATCTGGTCCTCTTGTCAGCTGGGGGAACTTTCCACCAGCACGATGCGAATGTGACTTGTCCGTTTCCGGATCGGCCCAGCCATTCCACGGGCCTTGGGCTGATACCGCTTCAGGCTGGGCCCCGTTCCCACAACGGCCTCCTTAATGACAAGCTTCTCCCGCCGGAGATTATAATTATTTTCCGCATTGGCGACCGCAGAGTGAAGCGTCTTATAAAGAAGACGGGCCGCTTTTTTCGGGAAATGAGGCAACACCTCCAGCGCCCGCACCGCTGGCATCCCGTGAATGACCCGAGCTACCTCCTGCGCCTTCTGCGCCGAAATGCGGCAATACCGACTCTCCGCGCGTACTTCCATCTGGAACCATCCTCCCTTTCGTCAGGCAAACTCGCCCAAGGACCTACCGAACGGCCTTCTCGGTATGCGCCCCATGCTTGCGAAAGTTCCGGGTGGGAGAAAACTCTCCCAACCGGTGTCCCACCATGTTCTCAGTCACATAGACCGGGTGAAAGATTTTTCCATTATGCACCAGAAAGGTATGACCGACAAAATCCGGGATGATCATCGAACGGCGGGACCAGGTTTTGATGGGCTTTTTGATTCCCTGCCGGTTGAGTTTCTCCACCTTCTCTAACAGGTGAAGATCGACAAAAGGGCCTTTTTTCAGACTCCGACTCATATCCTTTCACCTCCCAAAGCCATCCGACCCTATCCATTCTCCGGCCAGCTTCCCGCCTTCCGGGAAGGATCACCAGGCACCCCAGCCCGGCAACCCTCCGGTCCCCCTACCATTCGGTCACTTTTTCTTTTTCTTCTTCGGGCGACGCTCCACAATGAACCGGTTCGACGGCTTATTTTTCCGGCGCGTCTTCAAACCCTTGGCCAGCTGTCCCCACGGGGATTCCAGCTGCTGCCAACCCCCTCCACCTTTACTTTTGCCCTGCCCCCCTCCTTGGGGATGATCGACCGGGTTCATAGCCACCCCGCGGACACGAGGTCGCCAACCCATCCACCGCCGCCTCCCTGCTTTCCCCAGGGATACGTTCAAGTGATCCGGGTTGCCCACTTGCCCGATCACCGCATAGCACAAGCCATGGATCTTTCGGACCTCCCCAGACGGAAGCCGCACCAAAGCGTACTCCGCATCAAAACCCAACAGCGTAGCGCTTGTGCCTGCCGCCCGTGCAATCTGCGCTCCCCTTCCCGGCAAAAGTTCCACATTATGGATCGGGGTGCCTGGAGGAATTTTTTGCAGCGGTAACGCGTTGCCAAGAGCCGGCTCAGCGTCGGGGCCATTGCGAATCCGGCTTCCAACCGACAGCCCCACCGGGGCGATCACATAGCGCTTTTCGCCATCCTCATAGCGAACCAGAGCAATTCGAGCCGAGCGCACCGGATCGTATTCAATGGACTCAACCACCCCGTCGACTCCGCGTTTGTCACGCTTAAAATCGATCCGCCGATACCTCTGCTTGTGCCCTCCCCCACGATGACGAGCCGTGATCCTGCCATAACAGTTGCGCCCGCCCTTTTTTTTGAGCGGTTCCGTCAACGATTCCTCATACTCTGCCCGCGTAATCTCCTCAAAATCGGGCAGTTCCGCGAAACGCAGCGAGGGAGTAATCGGGCGAAATCGTTTGGTTCCCATAGTGGTCTACAAGATAGAGCACTTTCGCTTAAACGCCAAAGTCAAGCTTTTCCCCTTCGGCCAGGGTAACGATGGCTTTCTTCACTTTGGGCCCGTACGTGTACTTCCCCCAGCGAGAACGATATTTTTTGGGATGGGTCGCCAGGGTCCGCACTTTGACCACCTTCTTTTTCCAAATCTTCTCTACAGCCTTGCGGATCTCAATCTTGTTAGCGTCCCTAGCAACTTCAAAGACGTACTGGTTTTGCTTCTCGGAAAGGAAGGTCCCCTTTTCGGTAATCCTTGGAGAAAGAATAATCTGGTAAACATCTCTCATGACGCTCGCGCCCCCAGTCGAGTCCCCATCTCTTCCAACGCCGCACGCGTGATCACAATCGTTTCCGTTGTCAAAAGGTCCTCCGCGTTGGCCCGGCGGCTCGTGCAGACCAGAAGCTCCGGGTGATTTCTTGCCGCCAGCAAAAGGTTCCGATCTGGCTCCTTGACGATCAAAAGAGCCGGCAGCTTCACCCCTAGCGTCGAAAGAAATCCAACGAGCTTTTTCGTTTTGGGTTCCTCCAGCCGGATCTCTTCTTCCAGCATCCAAACCGCTCCCTCTTTCACCCTTTCCGAAAACGCTTTGACTAGAGCCAGCCTTCGCACCTTTTTCGGTAACCTCTGGTCAAACTCCCGCGGCTGCGGGCCAAACACAACTCCGCCCCCTCGCCAGATCGGGGAAGAAACGTACCCAGCCCGGGCACGGCCGGTTCCCTTCTGCGCCCAAGGCTTTCTTCCGGACTTTTTCACGGTTCCCTTCGTCTTGGTAGCACGGGTTCCCTGACGCCGATTTGCCTGGTACGCAACAATGGCGTCATGCAGAGCCTGCGTCGCAGAACCATCCCGGATGAGCCGCACCCCGGTAAGGGTTTCTGCCTCAGCAAGATCCAGTCGGATAGCGCTCACTGGCTCCTCACCTCGCTTCGGCTGGTGCGGCAAGAGCCGCACTGGCTCCCCGTTTGACCGCGGGCCGTACCAGCACCATCCCTCCCACAGGCCCCGGCACCGCTCCCCGCACGGCTAATAAGTGATCCTCCGGCCATACCCCTGCCACGACCAGGTTCTGGACCGTCACTCGATCCCCTCCCAACCGGCCCGGCATACCCTGGTTCTTAAAGATTCTGCCCGGCGTAGAACGCTGGCCGACGGCTCCTACCCGCCGGTGCATCTTTGACCCGTGGGCCGCTCCCTGCCCCGCAAAATGGTGCTTCTTCATGACTCCCTGAAATCCTTTGCCTTTCGAAATTCCGATAACGTCGACCCATTGCCCGGGGCGAAACTGGGCCACCGTCAGTGCCTCGCCCACCTGGCAGGAGACAGAGCCCGGCAGCCGAATCTCCCGCAGGTACCGGAACATGGGCAGCCCCCGTTTTTCCAGATGTCCGCGCTCGGGCTTCGTTAATCGTTTCGGGGTGGTCCGCTCCAACCCCACCTGCAACGCCCAGTACCCGTCCTTATCCGGAGTTCGGACGGTCACCACCACGTTCGGCTCCGCTCGAATGACGGTCACAGGCAAAAGCCTCCCCTCCGCGTCATAGAGCTGGGTCATCCCCACTTTTCGCCCATAAATTCCCACGACCATGACTCCTTCCCGTCCTACCCCTTACACCCTTACGCGGATATCGACCCCGGCCGGAAGGTTGAGCTTCTTTAACTCGTCCACCGTCCGTGCCGTCGGCTCGATAATATCGATCAAACGCTTGTGGGTTCGGATCTCAAACTGGTCCATGCTTTTTTTATCGACATGCGGCGAGCGGTTCACCGTAAACCGCTCAATTCGAGTCGGCAACGGGATTGGCCCTGAGACCGCAGAACCAGTCCGCCGAGCCGTTTCGGCAATCTCCGCCGCCGCTCGATCCAACAACCGGTGATCAAACGATTTGAGCCGAATCCGAATCCGCGTAGCTGGTGCCATCGTTTCTTTTTCCTTATCCTTCCCTTTGCCGACCCATGACCTGGCAAGCTTACCCCGAGAAACCTTTTTTGCCGCCTCTTAACCCTTTCCCTGTTTGGTCAGTGCCGCCACGATCGACGCAGGAACCTCTTCAAACCGACAGGGTTCCATCGAATAGGACGCTCTTCCCTTGGACATGGAACGCAGGTCGTTCACATACCCGAACATTTCGGCCAAGGGAACCTCAGCCAAAATCACCGACCCGGTCGGCTTGGTTTCAACATGCAAAATCCGACCCCTTCGACGCGTTAAATCGCCCAAAATATCACCTTGAAACTCGTTCGGTGTGGTCACCTCTACCTTCATAATCGGTTCCAAAACGATCGGGCTGGCTTTCTTTAACGCGTCTTTCACCGCAAAGATGGCCGCCATCTTAAAGGCCAACTCGCTCGAATCCACCTCGTGGTAGGAACCGTCCAGGATGGTAACCTTAAGATCCGTTACCGGACTCCCAAGAACGACCCCTGATTGCAGCGCCTCTTGAATCCCCTTGTAGCAAGCCGGGATATATTCCTTGGGAATATTTCCCCCCACCACCTTGCTTTCCATTTCAATTCCTTTGCCCCGCGGCAAAGGCTCCACTTCCAAAATCACATGCCCATACTGCCCACGACCACCCGTTTGCTTGATGAGCTTGCCTTCCCCTCCCGATTTTCGGGTAATCGTTTCCCGGTAAGCAATTTGAGGAGCTCCCGCGTTGGTCGGAACACCGAACTCCCGAAGGAGTCGATCCCGGATAATCTCCAGG
Organism: Candidatus Methylacidithermus pantelleriae; assembly: GCF_905250085.1. Taxonomy (GTDB): domain Bacteria; phylum Verrucomicrobiota; class Verrucomicrobiia; order Methylacidiphilales; family Methylacidiphilaceae; genus Methylacidithermus; species Methylacidithermus pantelleriae. The sequence continues at coordinate 30,129 of NZ_CAJNOB010000023.1, read as the reverse complement.
TGCAGCTCTCCCATCCCAGAAATGATCACCTCTCCAGTTTCCTCATCCGTCCCCACCCGGAACGTCGGATCTTCCTCCATCAGGCGCTGAAGCCCTGCCACCATCTTTTCTCGGTCCGCTTTGGTTTTCGGTTCCACCGCCATCGAAAGAACCGGCTCCGGGAAACTCGGCGGCTCGAGAATCACCTCAAAGTTCTCTTCCACCAGGGTATCGCCCGTGGTCACCTCCCGCACCCCAACCAAAGCAGCGATATCGCCCGAAAAAATTTCCGCAATATCCTCACGCTTATCCGCTTGCGTCTGCAGAATCCGGGAAACTCGTTCCCGTTTTCGAGTCCGGGGATTGTAGACCGTATCCCCCCGCTCCAAATGCCCGCTATACACCCGGCAGTAAACCAGCTTCCCAACAAAGGGATCCGTCCATATCTTAAAGGCAATCCCACAAAACGGCCCACGATCATCCGGATACACACAAACCTCTTCCCCCGTTTCCGGATGCTGGCCCCGCGCCGGATCAATGTCTAACGGGCTGGGCAGGTAATCAACAATCGCATCCAAAAGACTCTGGACCCCCTTGTTGCGAAAGGCCGATCCCGCTACCACGGGAACAAACTGGTTCCGGACCGTCAGCCTCCGAATGGCGAGTTTTATCTGGAGCGGGGTCGGATCCTTTTCTTCCAGATAAAGACTGGCCATTTCGTCATCCAGCTCAGCCAAAGCCTCAATGAGCTCCCTGCGCGCGATCTGGGCTTCCTTACGAAGCTCTTCTGGAATTTCCGAAATTTCGTAGGTGGAACCCAACCGGTCGTGATCCGAATAGACAATGGCTCGCTGGTTAATCACATCGATTTGCCCGCGGAATCGATCCTCCTTCCCCAAGGGCAGAAGCACGGGCCACGCATTGGCCCCTAAGCGTTCCCGAATCTCCCGAACGGCACGATCAAAATCCGCCCCAACCCGGTCCATTTTGTTAATGAACGCAATTCGCGGAACCTTATACTTATTGGCTTGTCGCCAAACGGTCTCCGACTGGGGCTGAACACCCGCGACCCCGCAAAATACCGCAATGGCGCCATCGAGAACCCGAAGCGAGCGTTCCACCTCCGCCGTGAAGTCCACATGACCGGGGGTGTCGATGATATTGATACGAAACTTTTCTCCGGGGAACACCTTCACGAGATCCCCTTCCGGTTTCTCGGGCCAAAAGCACGTAATGGCCGCCGATGTGATGGTGATCCCTCGTTCCCGTTCCTGCTCCATCCAATCCGTGACCGTCGTCCCCTCATGAACCTCTCCCATCCGGTGGATCGTTCCCGTGTAAAACAAGATCCGCTCCGTTAGGGTCGTCTTTCCTGCATCAATGTGGGCACAAATCCCGATATTGCGCGTCCGCTCCAACGGATACGGCCGTTTTGGAGAATTTTTTTGAGAAAACTGGATCTCTGCTTCGGTTGCGGTAGCCATAACTTCTCTCCCTAACTTACCTTACCCTTCCTTCTCCTTACCATTCTCTCCCTTTCCTAGAATCTCAAGTGCGCAAACGCGCGATTGGCATGGGCCATCCGGTGGACCTCATCACGCCGGCGCACCGCATTTCCCGTCCCCAGCGCTGCATCCTTCAGCTCCTGAGCAAGAGCCTCGCGCATGGGCAAGCCCTTCTTCCGCTTAGCAAACCCCACAATCCATCTCAAGGCCAAGGAGACCTGCCGGTCCGGAGGGACCTCGACAGGAACCTGGTAGGTTGCCCCACCCACCCGGCGGGACTTGCACTCCAGCTTGGGCTTAACATTGTCGATCGCTTTTTCCAAAATCTCTAAAGGATCGGCTTCCTTTCGGCCCTCGTTGGCCCGTTCAATGGCGTAGTAAACGATCTTTTCCGCCTTGGGTTTTTTCCCCTCCCGCATGACCGTGTTAATCAAACGGGTAACCAGCACCGACCCGTATCGTGGATCGGGGAGTAACACACGCTTTTCTGCTCTATGTCGTCGAGCCATCCTCTACCCCTCTACCCAAAACATTCGCTTCTCGCCCACTTGCTTCGATCCGCTTCTTTTCCCTTCTTTTCGTCAAGAAATCTTTTTTTCTGGAAAACGAAGGGTTCTCACCAAACCTCCCGGCCTCACTTCTTCTTTTTCCCTTCCGCAGCCAGCGCTTGAGCTTTTTCCTTTGGCCTTTTCACACCGTATTTACTTCGTGAAACCATCCGGTTCATCTTATTGGTATTACTAGGACCCACTGCCCCAGCAGCGTCCAGTGCCCCACGAACGATGTGGTACCGGACACCCGGAAGGTCCTTCACTCGGCCCCCGCGAACGAGCACAATCGAATGCTCCTGGAGGTTGTGTCCCTCGCCAGGAATATAGGCAATGACTTCCTTCCCATTGGTCAGGCGCACCTTGGCCACCTTGCGAAGGGCCGAATTGGGCTTTTTCGGGGTCCGGGTCATGACCTGGATACAAACCCCTCGCCTCTGGGGACAGCCGTCCAGAGCCGGAGAACGCGTCCTTTTTAAGAGCTTCTCCCTCCCCTTGCGTACCAGCTGGTTGATGGTAGGCATAGCCGTTCCTTGAGTTACGACTCCTTCTTTTTTTGCCCCGTACTGCCCGGAGCAGATTAAGAGTAATGCCAGAACTAAAAGATTTCGCAAGGGGTTTTGCCCGGCGCTCTTTGTTGCGGACTTTGAGAGCACCCCGCTCAAGGCTCCCTTTTAAGGGAAAAGGCCAAGTTTTCCCTGTTGCTTTACCGGCACCGCAAGTGGGCTAGGCAAGTGGGCTGAGGGAGCCCTCCTCGTCCACCCCCAACAAAAGCCGGATCCTTCGAAGGGGAAAAAAATAGCCCTTGACGTGCAGGGTTCTCTTTCCTCAAGCCCAGGGCCACAAGCTTCCAGACAGCCCAGTCCCAAGGAGAGTCCCACAAAGAACCGCCCCGGGCATCGCCGGTCTTTCTCCCCTAGGTGGGGGTCACCCACGACAGCGCCAGAAGAGCTCCCGTGACGGATTTTTGCCGTAAAAACCCGCGAGTCCAACCGCGCCGGGAGAAGAACGGAGGGGAGAAAATGACCAAAGGTAAAGTCTCTTTCGCTTTGCCCCCCGATAGCTCCAAGGAGCCCACGAATTCCTCCGCTTTTCTCTTTTCTCGCTATCGCGCGCCCACACGGACCTGGAGAGACGAGGGGAGTACCTCCACGCGGCACGGCAAACTCCCCGCCACCTCCCCATCCACTTGATAGGGGACTTCCCCGTGACTGGCCACCCGAAGATCCCTGCACGGGAAATAGGAGACCCCGCGCACGTGAGGATGGCGCCCGCTCAGCACGCCAGAGGCATATCGCAAAAGCGGCCAAAAATCCGCCTTCTCAAAAAGGCAGACATCCAGAACGCCATCGTCGGGCCGAGCGGTGGGAAAAACCCGGAAGGGCCCTCCGTAGAACCGCCCGTTTCCCACAAGAAGGAAAGCACCTTGCCCTCTCACCCGGCCACAGGATTCGATAACCAGGGTTGGGCAGCGTCGCTCCAGGGAAATCCTAATCGCGTGCACCACGTAGCTCGCAGGGCCGAAGGTGCGACGAAAGGGCGCCGATGTTCTCTGCAGAGCCTGAGCGTCCAGGCCAGCTCCAAACATTTGGACGAAATACCGCCCGTTGGCTCTCCCCAGGTCAAGCCTCCGCGTGGTTCCTTGGCGGACTACCTTCCAAGCGACCTCTAGCTGGCGAGGAATCCCAAGCTCCCAGGCTACCACGTTTACAGTGCCTAGGGGAAGGACACCGAGCACCACCGGGTTACCGGCAACGCCGTTAACCACCTCATTGACAGTACCGTCTCCGCCGGCAGCCACGATGAGGGGGTACCCCTCCTCAACGGCAAGCTTTGCTAAAGAGCGAGCGTCACCTGTCTTTTCCGTGCAATAGATTTGCGCCTCCGGCGCTATCGTTTGAAGCCTCCGGTACAGCCGGCCTGCCTTCTGGCCCCGGGCGGCCGGGTTAAAAATGATACAAACAGGCTCGATCACGGTTGGGCCGGGAGGAACGTGCCCCCAAAACACACGCGTGTCTAGAACGAGAGAAACCTTGATTGACCAATCATTACGTTAGCCACAAACCAACTTCTGTGCCAATATGCTCGCTACCGGGACAACAAACGCGGCAAAAAATGGCGATCCGTATTATTGCCGGCGTCGCACGGGGGCGATTGCTGGAAGTTCCCCGCAGAATGACCTTACGTCCCGCCTCCTCCCGATTAAAAGTGGCCCTTTTTTCCCACCTGGCAGAGCGAATCCCAGAGGCCAAGGTGCTGGACCTTTTTGCAGGCACCGGAGCCTACGGGATCGAAGCTCTTAGCCGGGGCGCAAGGGAAGCTACCTTCGTTGACACCCAGCCGGAGGCGGTTCGCTGTATCCAAAGAAATCTCCAATCCCTGGGCTTTGCGGCACAAGCCAGGGTGGTTCGGGCTTCTGCCCAAATTTTCCTGCAAAAAGACGGAAATCGGTACGACCTCATTTTTGCTGGGCCTCCTTACCAGAAGAAGCACCTTCGCGTTGACGAAATACCGCTCCTTTCGGCGGTGGCCCAGCGACTCTCTCCGCAAGGGCTATTTATTTGGGAATTTTGCCGGTGGAACGAGGTCGTTCTCCCTAGCCTCTGGCAGATCTCTTGGGAGAAGGCTTTTGGAGAAACCCGAGTTTGGGTTCTTCGCTTGACGGGCGCTCCGGAGAAGCGGCTTTCGGAACCCCCTGGTACATAACCTGCTTCGCTCGTTGTACGTGAGGCAGTCAAGGTCAAAAACCACCTTCAGCCGCCGGTCGCGACTGGGATTTGTCCGCACGGCGTCCCGAAAAGGCAAAAGGGATCAACGAGTTTCGAGTAACCTTTTTCTCTTCTGGACGCATGCTAGCGGTCCTTTTCCTCGAAAAGCAGGCCGGTACAACGAATAGGATCGGCTCCCCACAAGCCGTCATACCAATGCCCCGGGAGACCACATAGCTTGCGTGTGTTCGCACGCGTTACCATCAGGGAAGTCGGCGGGCCCAAACGGGCCACTTGGCCCGGAACACGAGTCAACTTACCGCCCACCCCGACTTTGAGATCCACCGACCGTTTGCCCGCCCCCCAAAAGGGCTTCCTTCTCCATGAGGGCAGCTTCACGGGTTGGCTGTCGTCTCCACCATTCTATCATGGAAGCGAAAAGCTTGCGCCCGTCCTCAGAACCCAAAAGCTCCTCACAAGCGCGTTCCGGATGAGGCATAAGACCGGCTACATTCCCCGAAGCGTTGCAAACCCCCGCAATCGCATCCACGGAACCATTGGGATTCCAGCTCTCCGAGACTTCGCCGGAAGGAGCACAGTACCGAAAGAGAATCTGCCGTTGTGCACGAAGCTCCTCTAAGAGGGCTGGCCCAACGTAATACCTCCCCTGGCCATGAGCGATCGGCATCCGAATCACTTCCCCCGGGGAGTAAAGACAGCTAAAGGGTGTGCGAGTATTTTCGACCCGCAACCAGACAGGCCGGCAACGAAAGCGCAGTCCTACATTGGGAAGGAGGGCGCCTGGGAGAAGGCGGGCTTCACAAAGGATTTGGAAACCATTGCAAATCCCTAAGACAAGCTTCCCTTCTTCGGCCGCCCGAATCACGCTCTTTAGGATCGGGGAAAACCGGGCGATTGCGCCGCATCGAAGGTAATCTCCGTAAGAAAATCCCCCGGGCAAAATGACTGCATCGGCCCCGTGAAGATCTTCCTCTTCATGCCACAGGTAGAAAACGTCCTGGGAAAGAATCGCTCCTAACGCATAGTAACAATCCCGGTCGCAGTTGGATCCCGGAAACCGCACGATGCCCCATCGCATAAGAGCCTCTTTTTTGGCACTTGCTTAAGCCTGGGCGATAGGCTCTTCCAAAACGTATTCCTCGATGATCGGGTTGACCAAAAGTTCCTGGCAAGCCTGCTGGAGCCTCCTGTGGCACTCCTCCTTGTTCCCTTGAGCAAACTCTACCTCGATGCATTTGCCGACCCGTACGGAACGGATTTCGGAAAAACCCAGCGTGTGAAGGGCTCGCTGGATAGCTTCCCCTTGGGGATCCAAAAGTTCTTTTTTCGGAAGAACGACGACGCGCATCTTCAAGGTTCCTCTGCCTCCTCTAGGCTAGCTTTCGACTTTTTGTTTTTCCGGTTTGCCTGTAGAATCGCTAGGAACAATTTTCGCCCTCCAGCTCTAACCCGGCCCGCTGGAAAACGGCCGGCACATGCCGGAGATACCCCTCAAGCGAACCAAGCTTTTGTAGCTGAGCTTCCGATAACCATTTGCTCATGACCGGATCTTGGCTTGCCGCTAACCAGAACGGCTGTCCGGAACTATCTGAAGTAAAAGCCACCCTTTGCACGATCTCATAGGCCTCTTTTCGAGAAAGTCCCCGCTGGACAAGCTCCAAAAGCAACGCTTCGGACGCGTATCGACCCTGGGACCTTTCCAGATTTTCCTTCATCCGCTGAGGATCCACTCGCACGGTACGGGCCAAGCTAGCGAACTCCCCGAGCATAAAATCGAGAAGAATCATCCCGTCGGGAAATATGATCCGCTCGACGCTCGAATGACTGATATCCCGCTCATGCCATAGGGGAACATTTTCCCAAGCCGCTACCGCATATCCTCGCAAAAGGCGCGCTAGCCCACACAACCTTTCCAATCGCACGGGGTTTTGCTTGTGAGGCATCGCGCTTGATCCCTTTTGCCCAGGGGCAAACGACTCAAGCACCTCCTTTACTTCCGTCCGATGAAGGTGACGAAGCTCCATCGCCCATCGCTCCACCGTGCTCGCTACCGTCGCAAGGACACTCATGCACAACGCATGCCGATCCCTCGGCACCACCTGGGAGGAAGCTCCGTAACGCAGGCCGAGCCGCTCGCATACCTTTTTTTCGACCTCCGGATCGATGTGAACATAGGTACCCACCGCTCCGGAGATTTTTCCCACCGAGACCTCCTCTTTCGCCCATTGCAGGCGCCTTTCTGCCCGACCAAACTCGTCGTAACAGAGAGCCCATTTGACCCCTAAGGTGATCGGCTCTGCATGGACACCGTGCGTACGGCCGATCATCGGAGTCCAAGCGTAGGTGCGCGCTTGAAAGCCTACGACCTCCCGGATCTCCCGCACGTCCCGGAGGAGAATTTCCAAGCTGTCCCGCAGCTGCAAGGCAAGGGCGGTGTCCACTATATCTGAAGAAGTCACGCCATAGTGGATCCACCGACCCGCAGGTCCTACGGAACGGGCTACCACTTCCACAAACGCTAGAACGTCGTGCCGTGTCTCTCTTTCCCTTTGCTCGATCTCCTCGAGCGTGTAGCGTGCCCGGGATGCAATCTCCTGGACGTCCTCCTGGGGAATGACCCCCTGTTCTGCTAGAACCTGAGCCACGCAAAGCTCAACCTGCCACCAGCGTTCCAGCCGGGCCTGTTCCGTCCAAAGAGAGCGCATCGGTTCACGGCTGTAACGCTCGATCATCTCATCCTCCCAGTGGCTTTCTACGGACACAAGAGAAAGGGACCGGGTGCCATCAACGTCTTGGTTCCTTCTTTCGGAAAATGCCTTTTTTCCCTTCTGGAAGCTCCTCTCATTGGAGGAGTTCTTCCAACACGGTTTCTGATTCCCATTTCTCTCCTAGAAGCTTCCACCACCTACGGTCTTTCTCAAAACGAGGCAAGATCCCTTTTTTGTCACCCATTTCTCGCGTCAGAACAGTTGGGACAATCCCCCTGCCCTGCCAAGGGAAGTTTCTTCCAGAAACATACGATTGCGCCTCATCCCAAAAAAAGCCGACTTCGCCGTACCCGCCGGCTGCCTTGTCGTACCAACGCATCCATCGCCAAGAATCCCCCGCCACGTGCGGACACTGTGAACAAAAAGACCCTATTCTATCGACTGCCAGGCTTAACCGCGGGGATCTTTTGTAAATCTTTCGGTAATTCGCCCGGCGGATAGACTTCGATCGGCAGGCGGAGGAGCGAAAAGATGGGCACCCCCAGCTCTAACGGAGTTACGCTTCGATCGACCAGGCAAGCAACAGCCAGGGGTTCTGCATGGGCTTCCTCAACCGCCTGGAGAGTTTCTCGGACGGCACTACCCGTCGTAATCACATCCTCGGCAACCAGAACCTTTTCTTTTGGAGAAAGAAAAAAACGCCGCAGTCGAAGTTTTCCTCCTTCTTTTTCCGTAAAAAAATGGCGAACGCGCAAAATTCGAGCTAGTTCGTGACCCACCAGGATACCCCCGTAGGCTGCAGAAACCACGCAATCAAAGGAGTGAAACGGGAGTTTTTCCGCGAGCTTTTCTGAAAGTTCCTGAGCAATCCAGGGGTATTGAAGCACGCGAGCACACTGGACAAAGACCCGGGAATGTAAACCGGATCGAAGGATAAAGTGACCCTCAAGAAGGGCTCCGGTTTCCCGCAGGATGGCAAGGACCGAAGCGTCCGATTGGGAAATGTTCTGCTCGCTCATGATCACGACCTTCGGAGAAGTTTAGGTTTCCTAGGGGAGCCCGCCGGAAACTTGCTCCGCGTTTTTGTTCGAGTCGAGCGATTTCGCAAGGAAAAGCCGCGGCAAAAATCCTAGATCCAAAAAAGAAAGGGTCCGCCCGTTTCCACCTTACGCTGTCTTATTCCTTCCTTTTACCTTTCCTAAAACCATAGACAACCATTGCCCGTACCAAGCAGCGTCCATCGTTGGAAAAACCAATCCGGATCTTCTGCTCGTAGCGGTTCCAGCGGGATCTGGCAACCGGTTCGGGCCTGCACACACGATCGCTCCCTTGCGATTTTTCGTTTATCACCCTCGATCCATCCTCGAAGGCCTCCAGGCACCGTGTCCCCTTTGTTTTGACTCGAGTACGCCCACAGCCAATCCCTGGAGAGATCCATTGCGCCCCCTTCCCCGCCATAGGTTTCTCCAGGGAGCTAACCATGGGAAAAAAAGCGCCTCGTGATCGCGCTTACGGCTCCTCACAACCGCTTTTCCAAGCCCCAACACAAAAGGTTAGACGCCCACAGGCCCATTCCCTTGACGTACAACACCTTTTTGTCGATGGGGGCTACCGGTTCTAGCGCGTAACGAACGAAAAAAGATTGTTACCTTTGCCCGATGTCTCCCGAAACTCGATCATCCAAAGGCGCAAAAATTTTCTCCATCGCGTTGCTAAGCCATGGCTTGAGTCTCCCTTCCCAGACGGTCAGCCTTTATTGCTAGAGCCCCTCGGAGGTCCCTTTTTGCAGGCACCTTCTTCTGTCCTAGACCAAGGTCCTGGTCCGGGGTCGATAACACCGAATCTGTTCCGCGTAGGCGCAGAGCGCTAGGGGTCTTTTTTGCAACAAAAAGACCTTAGTCGGCCTGGCAGGAAAGCTTGGACAACTCTTCTATCTTTTCTCCCGGTTGGCACAAGCTAATGGGCTAAGTCGCCAGAGTCGGGTCGCATACTCCCTTGCCACCCGGTCGCTCGAAAAACGGCCCATGCGAGCCGTGTTAAGGATTGCCATTTTCGCCCAGCGGCGCCGGTTAAAAAAGGCGACATCCACCTCTTGCTGGCGTTCCCAGTAAGGGCGAAAATCGGCCAACACAAAGAAGCGATCTCCTTCCTCGAAAAGCGCTTTGCGGAGCGGCTCTAAAGCCTGGGGGGATTCATTCCCTAGACACTCCTGGGAAAAGAGCCAGTCAATGGCTCTTCGAAGGAGAGGATCCTTTTCATACCACTCTTTCGGCTGGTATCCTTTCCGACGAAGCTCTTGGAGCTCTTCGACGGTATGCCCGAAAGAAAAGAAATTTTCCTCTCCCACCTCTTCCCGGATTTCAACATTGGCTCCATCCAACGTCCCGATCGTCAGAGCCCCGTTTAAGGCAAACTTCATGTTTCCCGTCCCAGAGGCCTCGGTGCCTGCCGTAGAGATCTGTTCGGAGAGATCCGCCGCGGCGATCAGCCGACAAGCCACGTCTACCGAGTAATTGGGCACAAAGAGAACTTGCAACTTGTTTTTCACCACAGGATCCGAATTGACTCGCGCGGCCACGGCGTGGATTGCTTTGATGATTCGCTTGGCGACGTCGTACCCGGGAGCTGCCTTGCCTGCAAAAACAAAGACCCTGGGCGGGACGTTGAGTTGCGGCCGCTCCCGTAACACAAGATAGAGAGCTACAATGCGCAAAAGGTTTAAGTGCTGCCGTTTGTACTCATGAATCCTTTTGGCCTGTACATCGAAAAGGGAGTGTGGATCTACACTTCCCAGTCCCCGCTGCAGAAGCCAATTGGATAGTTCCACCTTGTTGGCTTCTTTGACAGCAAGGTAGGCGGCTTGAAAGCCGGAATCCTCCGCGAGCTCTTCCAATCCGCGGAGCTTCTCAAGATCCCGAACCCACTCTCCCCCTACCGCACGGTTGAGAAGCCCGGCCAGCCGCGGGTTGGCCATCAAAAGAAAGGTTCGTGGAGAAATCCCGTTGGTAACGCTTGTAAACTTATCCGGCCAAAGTTCCGCAAAAGGGGCAAAAAACCGAGAACGCAAAAGTTCAGAATGGAGACGGGAGACACCATTAACGGTCCGGCTGGCCATAACCGCAAGGTTGGCCATCCGCACGCTCTTAGGCGTGGTTTCTTCAATAAGGGAAAGTGTCGTTTTTTTGTCCCCGTCACCGGGGAAACGTTTCTCGGCCCACTCCATGAGCCGGTGGTTCAAGGCGTAGAGGATCTCCAGATGCCGGGGAAGGACTTTCTGCAACAGGGGCACGGGCCACTTTTCCAATCCCTCCGGCATAAGCGTGTGATTGGTGTAGGAAAAGGTTTCTGAAACAAGCTCCCAGGCTCGATCCCAAGGGAGCTCTTGTTCATCCACGAGGATGCGCATAAGCTCCACAATGGCCAGCGACGGATGGGTATCATTGAGGTGAATCACGACTTTCTTCGGGAAATCCTCCCAACGCGTATTTTCCCTCCAAAAACGGCGCAGGATGTCCCGAAGCGAGCACGCAACGAAAAAGTACTGCTGGACGAGACGCAATTCTTTCCCCGCCTCGGTCTTGTCATTGGGATAGAGGACCTTGGAAATCGATTCGCAGAACGTTTTTTCGCGAACGGCCTCAAAGTATCCTCCCCGGTTGAAAGCTTCCAAATCCAGCTCTCGAGAAGAACGAGACATCCACAGGCGCAAGAAATTGACGGTTTGAGTTCCATAACCCGGCAAAAGGATATCGACGGGAATGCCTACGACTTCGGTTGTTGCAATCCACTGGGCAGGGTCGGTGGGCAAACCGGAGCGTTTGAGTTCCCCGTACAGGGAAACTTTTTGGGCAAGTTCTGGTCGAGAAATCTCCCAGGGATGCCCCAGCTCTCGCCACTCGTCGGGACGTTCTACTTGGTATCCCTGGACGATTTCTTGATGGAAGAGGCCAAACTGGTAGAGAATCCCATAGCCGACGGCCGGGTAATCAAGGGTGGCGAGCGAGTCTAAAATACAGCTGGCTAATCTCCCAAGCCCCCCGTTCCCCAGACCCATTTCTCGCTCAACCTCAGCGATTCTTTCCAGCTCAAGTCCCAGTTCCTGCAAGGCTTGCCGGCACTCTTCGGTAATCCCTAGGCAAGCAAGATTGTGAAGGAGAAGCCGTCCCATGAGATACTCCATGGACAAGTAATAAACACGCCGAGCTCGGTGGTATTCCTGGGTTTGAAAGGTTTCTAAGCGTCGTTCCACCATGAGGTCACGAGTAACAAGGCACGTAGCGTACCACCAATCCCGCAACGTCGCGTTGGAAGGTTGCTTGGCTAGGTCGTATTTGAGGTGAAGCTCAATGGCTTCCCGGAGAGCCGATGGCGTAGGAGGTCTTCCGGCCCTGATGGATGGAAAGGGAGTGTAAACCATAGGGTACAAGGTTACCCTTTAGAAAGGGGGCAAGAATCCAACATACGAACACCGTAATAGTATAACATTTTTTATCCAAGCCAGGGGGCTTCCGCCCCCTCCCATCCCTTTTGTTTCTCAAAAAAACACCGGCAACGAAAAACAGTTGTTGGATGAGTAATCCTCCAGTATGCTTTTTATCGTAATGACGGTGCAGTCCCGCGTCCTCGGATTTTTGCAACAGGCTAAGCATGAGCTCTGGCTAGCCAAACGGGAGTGGGGAGCATCGGAAGAATCGGCTGCGCTGGTTTGTGCACACTGCTCGCGAGCGCTTCAATATTATCTGCGGGCCCTTCTTCTTGCCCACCGCCGCAAACTCCCCGCCGAGATCCTGGAGGAAGAACTGGTCGAAGAAGCTTGTGAAGAATTGCCAGAGCTCTTTCCACTTCGCGAAAGTCTTCGCGCGCTGGTGTGCCGCCCGGAGGGCTCTCCTTGGGAAGAGGAAGACCCTCTGCCGGGGGATGCCGGGGAGTCCTTACGGCTGGTAGAAGAGATAGCCAAACCGATCGGAAGAGATATCTTCCACTGCCTTTCCGTTGCCTCGGTCTCCAAAGCCCAGTAGCCCCTCGGCGAGACCCCTTGCAACAGAGGGAAGCTCACCCACCCGTACCCGGGGTATTCCCAGGAGATACCGGTAACGGTTGGTCGCACCCCCCCGAAATAGTTCGAATGACAAGAAAGGCTAGCCGAAAAGGGAAACATGGCGGTAGAAACCGGGGGAAGTAGCCTTTAAAAAAGGGCCCGAGAAACCTTTTTTGGCCAGGCCACTAGCTTGGTAAGCAGGTCATTGCCGCCGCGCAAAAAAGCGGCCCTGCCCGGTGTTTCCGTCTGGGAATCACTCCCCCAAAGCGGCCCAGCAAAAGAATGTGCGATCGAAAGACGACCCTCTCCCAGCTTCCCTTGGCTCCCCAACACATCGTCTATCGAGTCCAATCGAGCACTTTTTGCCGCAATTCGTAAAGGAGGCCAACCAAAAGGAGAAGACCAAAGAAGACCATGCCCCAAAGAACTGCGGGATTCTCTCCAATTTCCCGCCGGTAAACGACGGCCCACACGAAAAAGAAGACCGTTTCAATATCGAAAAGAATAAAGAGGACCGCCACCGTGTGGAACTGGATCGTCATCCTTGGACTCAAAGGTCCCTCGGCAGGTTTGCCGCATTCGTAGGGACTTTCCTTGGCAGGATTGGGCGCGCGCCGCGGGCCCAAGAAAAGAGGCAGGGCGACCATGGAAAGCGTAATGAAAAGGGCAATGACGACCTGCAAGAGGATGGGATAATAGGCTGGCACCGCTGGAGACGGGCTCATGTTGCAAACCCTTACCGGACGGAGGCACGTCACGCAAGCTCTTCCCAAGTTTTTGCAGCAAAAAATTCCCGTCTGGACCCATGTATCTTCGGCCCAGGGAAAGAGAAAAAGCGTTGAAAAGAGAAGTTCACCTCGGTTTTTTCTTTCCCCCTAAAGAAAAGTCGCGTTATGGGATCCCCATGAGCAAGGGAGTCGCCATGAAAATCCAGGTCCAATCCCATCCCCCCAAAGAGAAACTCGAAGCTCTCCAGGTGGACCAGTGGCCCATCTGGACCAAGGAACCCTCCCGTTTTCCGTGGCATTATGACTCCTCCGAAACCTGCTACATCCTGGAAGGTGAAGCCCTGGTCACCCCCTTGGGAGCCAACGAATCTGTGCGAATAAGGGAAGGCGACCTTGTCCATTTCCCGGCGGGCCTTTCGTGTCACTGGGAGGTGGTTCGACCCATCCGAAAGCGCTACCGTTTGGGAGCTTCCCCGGCGCAGGAACCCTAGTCCGCAACATAGACAGCCCGTCCCCCCACGATGGACTTGTTCTATCGTTAGCGTTACGGGTCGGGAAAAAGAGCTCTTATGCCCTTTCGCCAACTTACTTTCTGGGACTGGATCGCACTGGCTGGCTATTTTGGGGTCTTATGGGCCATCGGCTGGCGATGGGCCGGAAAGGGCAAAGACCCAGCAACTTACTTCTTGGCGGGGAGAAACGTGGGCTGGATCCCCGTAGGAGCCTCCCTCTTCATTTCCAATATCTCTACCGAGCATGTGGTCGGCCTTGCCGGGGCAGGAGCCCGCTCCGGCCTGGCCGCCGGTCAATTTGAGTGGCTCGCTTGTCCGATTCTCTTACTTTTAGGCTGGTGGCTCGCTCCCTACTATCTCCGGCTCAAGCTCTACACGATGCCCGAGTACGTAAAGCGCCGCTACGGCCAAGGGCCGGCGCTCCTTTTGAGTCTGACCACCGTTGTCACCTACGTGCTCACCAAGGTTTCGGTCCACCTTTACGCCGCTTTCCTTATCCTGAGCCCTCTTGTTGGCTGGAGTCCTATCCTAACCTCGATTTTTCTCGTGGGTTGTACCGGTCTGTACACGGTCGCGGGCGGCCTCGGAGCGGTTATCTATGCGGATCTTTTTCAGACCGTGATCCTTTTGGCAGGTAGCTTTATTCTCACCTGGCTGGGTTTACAGGAACTCGGCGGGCTTGCGAATCTCCGCCGTGTTTTGCCTGCCACTCACTTTGCCGTGTGGAGACCGGCTAGCGATCCAGACTATCCCTGGACAGGGATCGTCTTTGGAGCACCCATCCTTGGATTCTGGTACTGGTGCACCGACCAATCCATTGTCCAAAGGGTCCTAGCTGCCAGAGATAGCGAGCACGCTCGCGCGGGAGCGATCCTCGCCGGGTTTCTCAAACTTCTCCCGGTCTTTCTCTTTGTTCTTCCTGGAATGATTGCTCGGGCCCTTTTTCCTAGCGAGCTTTTGGGGAACTCCACCACCGGGGACCGGACGGATCTCGCCTACGTTTTTTTAGTCACCCGGCTTTTGCCTCCGGGTCTTGTGGGATTTTCCCTTGCCGGAATGCTCGCTGCGCTCATGGGCGCCATGAGCGCGGTGTTTAACTCGACATCCACCCTCCTCACCATGGACTTCTATCGAAAACTCCGCCCTGCCGCTTCCCAAAGAGAGCTCGTGCAGGTTGGTCGCTGGCTTACGCTGGTAACAGTGGTTCTTGGGATCTTATGGTCGCCGCTTATTCCCCATCTTCGAGGCGGCCTTTTCCTGTACCTCCAAAAAATGCAGGCCTATCTGAGCCCCCCTATCGCCGCCTGTTTCCTTTGGGGAATGCTATCGGCCAAGCCCAACGAGGGAGGTGCCTGGGTATGCCTGACCATCGGCCTGGCTCTAGGACTTGCGCGCATTGGGCTTGAGCTCACCGATCCTTTCGTTACCTTCCACAACCCAGTGGTGCGCGCATGGATTGACCTCCCGTTTCTTCATTATGCAACGTTTCTTTTCGTTCTTTCTAGCGCCCTTCTTTGGACCGCCAGTACCAGCCGCCGCCTCGGATCTGGGAAGCGTATCCCGGCCCCAAACTTACCCCTTGTCAGAATCGGAGAAACCACGTGCCCAGAACATCCCCAAACAACCCCCTCCTGGAAAATCCACTTGCTAGCAAGCCTCCTTCTTCTCCTGGTCCTAATCTGCCTATGGATGTATTTTGCCTAAGCCTAGGAAAGGCCCAAGCCATTGGGGCCTTTTTCCTCGTTTCGCTCAATCTGGCCAGTTTACTTTTCGCCCAAGAGGTCCATTCATCACCAACAGCCATGCCAGCGCGCAGGTCTTACCACAACGAGGAGGAACTTCTTGCCAGGATGACCCTGGAAGAAAAAGTGGGCCAACTCGTTCAGGTGAGTGGAGTTCCTGAAAACGTGGAGCTCGGGGAAACAGTCCCGCTCAAAGAGGAGTACAAACCCCTAATCCGGGCCGGACGGATCGGCTCCATCCTGAACCTCACCGGAGCAGAAAATACCAACGCCATTCAACGAATCGCAGTGGAAGAAAGCCGGTTAGGGATCCCCATTCTTTTTGGCTTGGACGTGATCCACGGCTACCGGACGATCTTTCCCATTCCCCTGGCCCTGGCGGCTTCTTGGGACCCCGGCCTTGTGGAACAAGTTGCAGCCTTCTCTGCCGAGGAAGCGCGCGCCCACGGGATTCGTTGGACCTTCGCTCCCATGGTGGATGTTACCCATGATCCCCGCTGGGGTAGGATAGCAGAAGGACCCGGGGAAGACCCTTTTTTGGCCTCGGCCATGGCAAGAGCCTGGGTGCGGGGCTTTCAAGGTGAGAGTTTCCGCTCTCCCGGACGCCTCGCTGCCTGTCCCAAGCATTTTGTCGCTTACGGTGCAGTTGAAGGAGGCCGTGACTACAATACCGTGTCGGTTTCGCTTCCGGCCCTCTGGGAACTCTACCTGCCCCCTTTTGAAGAGGCGATTGCTGCCGGCGCGCCCAGTGTCATGGCAGCCTTTGTCTCCGTTAACGGGCGCCCCATGGCCAGTAACTCGTGGCTTTTACGGCACGTGCTGCGACAAGAGCTGGGCTTTCGGGGAGTGGTCTTAAGTGACTGGAAGGCCGTTGGAGAACTGATCACCCATGGGATCGCTTCCAATTCCCGGGATGCTGCCCGCCAAGCGCTTTTGGCCGGGGTGGACGTTGACATGGAAAGCGGGGTCTACGCAGCCAATCTTGCCGAGCTGGTTCGCGAAGGGGTTGTTTCGGAAGGACTTCTGGATGAAGCCGTTCGAAGGGTGTTGCGACTGAAATTTGAAGTAGGTCTTTTTGATAACCCCTACACCATCGTTCCTCGATCCAATGGGGAGGGAGAACATAGTAACGCTTTGCCTCGCGAAGGACGGGAACTGGCGCGCCTAGCCGCCCAGCGGTCTGTGGTCTTACTCAAAAATGACAATAATCTTCTGCCCCTCTCCAAGGATCTCCATTCGGTCGCAGTGATCGGGCCGCTGGCGGCAGACCAAGAAAACCTCCTGGGTCCCTGGCACGCCTGCGGTCATCCAAGCGATGTCGTCACTGTGCTCGAAGGGATCCGGGCCAAGCTTTCTTCCAAAACGAAACTCCTCTACGCCAAAGGGTGCGACATTAATGGAGAGTCAACGTCGGGTTTTGCGGAAGCGCTACGGGCTGCGAAGGAGGCAGAGGTTGCCATTGTGGTTGTAGGGGAAGCCTCCTGGATGAGCGGAGAGGCAGGATCTCGAGCCAGCCTGGGGCTCCCCGGGAAGCAGGAGGAACTTGTTCGGCTCTTGTACGAGGCTGGGTGTCGCTTGGTAGTGATCGTGTTGAGCGGCCGGCCCTTGGCCATTCCTTGGATCGCCGACCATGTCCCTGCCCTTTTCCAAGCCTGGTTCCCTGGGATTGAGGGGGGCAATGCGATTGCCGATCTTCTCTTTGGCGATGCGATTCCTTCGGGAAAACTTCCGGTAACGGTTCCCCGGTCCACCGGCCAGATTCCCATCTACTACAATCACGAAAACACCGGTAGGCCCCCGGGATCCGGCCCGTTTAGTTCCGTTTACATTGACATTCCAACCACCCCTCTTTTTCCCTTTGGGTACGGTCTTTCCTACACCCGTTTTGTCTATCGCGACTTGCAGGTGGAACGCTCGTCCATCCCTGTGGGTGGGACGGTACGTCTGAGCGCATGGGTTCAAAATGTAGGCCAACGAACGGGTGAGGAGGTCGTTCAACTCTATTTGCGAGACATGGTCTCAAGCCTTACCCGCCCCGTGAGGGAGCTTAAGGGTTTTCGGAGGGTGAGACTGGCTCCGGGCCAAAGCGCCCGGGTTGAGTTTACCTTGGGACCCAAGGAATTGGGATTCCACCTGGAGGACGGTCGCTTTGTTGTCGAGCCGGGGAAGTACCAGGTGTGGATTGGGGGAAGTTCTGAAGGCGGAGCAAGCGGATTTTTTGAGGTTTCGGCCAGCTAAAGAAATTGTTCCCTTTTTCTTCTCCCCTGGAAGCAAAGCTCGGCGCCAAAAGGAGTAAGACGATCGAGTGGGCTTGAGAAAAGCAGACAAAAAAAACCCGGTCGCGGCGTTCACCCTTTGCCTGCTTTTGGGCGCTACCACTGGCCTCGCGTCCCAGGCACAACACGCCTCCCCTCACGCGGCACGCCCATTGTCATCACAAAAGCTTGTAGCCCGCATGACGTTGGAAGAAAAAATCGGGCAGCTCGTCCTCCTTCCTGCCGTGGTCCAAGGGAAGGAAGTGACCCTAAGCCAGGATCAAAGGGAGCTTGTTCGGGAAGGGAAAGCCGGGGCTATTCTTAACCTGGTCGGAGCCGAAGCCACTGACCAAGTGCAAGCGATTGCCATCCGCGAGTCCCGGCTTGGGATTCCGCTGGTCTTCGCTGCCGACGTGATTCAAGGGCGAAACACCATTTTCCCTATCCCCTTAGCCTTGGCCGCCTCGTGGAACCCTAGCCTTGTTCGCGAGGTCGCACGGCGAGCCGCTGAGGAAGCCTGGGCCAGCGGGGTGCGATGGACTTTTTCGCCCATGCTCGATGTCTCCCGCGACCCTCGCTGGGGTCGAATGGCAGAAGGTCCGGGGGAAGATCCGTACCTGGCCAGTCGTCTCGCACGCGCCTGGGTCGAAGGATTCCAAGGAAAAGGGCTGGGTCAACCCGGCACCCTGGCGAGCTGCCCCAAACATTTTGTTGCCTATGGAGCGGCGGAGGGCGGCCGGGATTACAACTCGGTAGAAGTTTCCGATCACCTGTTGTGGGAGGTCTATCTGCCCCCCTTCCTGGAAGCGATACGCGCGGGTGCGCCGTCGATCATGGCTGCTTTTGTCAGTCTTAACGGGATCCCAGCTGTGGCCAACCAGAAGCTCCTCCGGGATCTTTTACGAAAACAATTGGGTTTCCAAGGCGTCATTGTGAGCGACTGGGGAGCCCTGGGGGAACTCACCATCCACGGGGTCGCCAAGGACCGGGTCGAAGCTGCGTTTAAGGCGCTCCGGGCGGGGATCGATATGGACATGTCCAGCGAGATCTACCTGAGGAATCTTGGCTCAGCTGTGCGCGCCAAAAGGGAGCTAGAAGCCCTTCTCGAAGAGGCGGTTTTGCGCGTATTGGAATTTAAAAGAAGGCTCCACCTCTGGGAACATCCTTTCACGCAACCTTTGCCCCCCCCATCCGCGTCATGGACCAAGCTGGACCGGGAGCTTGCACGCAAGGCCGCCACCCAAACCTTTGTGCTTCTGAAAAACGAGGGGGGTGTCCTCCCCTTATCGCCCACGATCCGGCGGATCGCCCTTGTCGGACCTCTTTTCGACAATTCCGAAACCCCGCTCGGCCCGTGGCGAACCCGCCAACCCCAAAGTGGCGCCGTTACCCTCTTGGAGGCCCTCCAGGAAGAACTGGGGGACCGCGGAGAAATTCTAACAGCCGGTTGGCCCTGGGGCCAGCCTACCCAAAGGGATAAGGCAAAAGTCCTGGCATGTGCCCGGCAGGCGGACGTCGTCCTTCTTTCGATTGGGGAGTTGGTTCACATGGACGGCGAGTCAGCGTCGCGAGCTACGCTGGGCCTGCCCGCAGGGCAAGAAGAACTGGTCGAACTTGTGGCCTCGGTCCACAAACCCGCCGTCGCCATCCTTTTTAACGGTCGAGCTCTCGCTTTGCCGGAACTGGTGAACCAGGTGCCGGCGCTTCTGGAGGTCTGGTTCCCCGGGGTGGAAAGTGGCCACGCCATCTGCGACGTGCTCCTGGGAAAAGAATCCCCGTCTGGAAGACTCCCGGTAAGTTTTCCCCGATCGGTAGGCCAGCTTCCGGTTTACTACAACCATCGCCGGACTGGCCGTCCCCCGGGGCAAATGTTTACCTCCCGTTACATTGACAGCCCCGTGGATCCGCTTTTCCCGTTTGGATACGGGCTCACCTACACGCAATTCCAATACGGTGCTTGCCAGTCTACACCTCGGTCTTTCCATCGCCGTGAGAAGATCCGGGTAGGTGCCTGGATACAAAACGTGGGCAAGCGTCCAGGAGAGGAAGTGGTCCAGCTCTATGTGCGAGCTCTTTCTGGAGAGCTGGCGCGGCCCATCCGCGAGCTTAAAGGATTCCAAAGAATCTACCTTCTGCCGGGGCAACGGCAGTGGGTAGAATTTTCTCTCCAAGCCGAGGATCTTGGCTACTGGGATCCGGAAGGAGTTTTTCGGGTGGAACCCGGAATCTACCAGGTCTGGATCTCCCCCAATTCCCAGGAGGGGATCCCAGGAACGATCGAGCTCCTCGAAGGGTAACAACGGCGCCGGAGGGTGCTTGCCGGGAGTCCGGGAGCTTTGGGGCAGTGGGTAGGTCAGAGGAAAAAGAAAGGAATCGATGGAGAAATGGATGCGACCGGCTAACCAGACAGGCAACCGGTGGGTCACTGCCCGGAGGGTGATCACTTTTCCTCGACGCCCGCTGGTTATGGGGATTCTCAATGTGACCCCAGACTCGTTTTCGGACGGCGGGCTTTACCTGGACCCGGATCGAGCCGTGGCACGCGCTCACCAGATCGTTCAGGAGGGAGCTGACCTCTTGGATATCGGCGGCGAATCGACCCGACCTGGAGCCGACCCAGTGCCGGCGGAGGTGGAACTGGACCGTATCGGTCCTGTCCTAGAGCGATTGCGTGGCACCATTGGAATTCCCATTTCCGTCGACACCTATAAGCCTGAGGTAGCTCGTGTCGCACTTGAGCAGGGAGCGGAAATCGTTAACGACGTGAGCGGGGGCCAATGGGAACCAGACCTGTGGGAGGTGATCGTCCATTACCAAGCTGGATACGTTCTTACCCACTCCCGGGGAAAACCCAAGATCATGCAAGAGCTCGCCCAGTACACCAACGTGGTGGAGGAGGTAAAAGAGTTCCTTGCTGCCCAGTTGCGTCACTTGGAAGCTCGAGGTCTCTCACGGGATCATGTGGTTTGCGACGTGGGTTTTGGTTTTGGAAAAAACTCGGAGCACAATTGCACGCTTCTGGCGCATCTCGACCAATTTTCGGATCTTGGTAGACCCCTTCTGGTCGGTCTTTCGAGAAAATCGTTTCTAAAAAAAATTGCCGGTACCGGAAGTTTATCGGTATGCACAAGGGCCGCAGAAGTATGGGCCGCGGCTCACGGGGCTCGAATTTGGCGGGTCCACGAAGTGGCCGATGCGGTGTGTGCCTCGAGGCTGCTAGGGGCAGTTGCTGGCGAAGTTCCAGAGGAACGGAAGACATGGTGAAGATTGGGCCGTTTCATCTTTCCTGGATCGTCGAGATTGTACTTATTGCAACGGCGATCTACCAGATCTGGAAATTGCTTGAAGGGACCCGAGGAGCGCGCGTGTTGACCGGGCTGGCAACCGTGCTTGTGACGGTCACCCTGGCGGCTCATCTCTTTCATCTACGGGTGATTATGGAGATTATCCGGCTTTTTTCTCCCTCTTTCTTTCTCGCGGTGATTGTGCTCTTCCAGCCAGAGCTTCGCCAAATCCTCGCCGAGCTAGGCACCCGGCCCAGAGTGGGCGCCGCCCGCCCGCGAGAAGAACTCATTGAGGAGATGGTAACGGCCGTGGAAAGCTTGCAGCGCGAGCGGTTCGGAGCCTTGATGGCGATTGAACGGGAAGACTATTATCTTCCCGGGCGAGAGACGGGGACTCTTCTGCACGCCAAACTGAGTGCCGACCTTCTGGTGACGATTTTTTACCCCAGAACGCCTCTTCATGACGGAGGCGTGATTATCCGCGGGGATGAAATTGTAGCCGCTGCAGCCATTTTTCCCTTAACCCAGCGAGAACAACTAGAACGCCGGTTGGGATTACGACACCGGGCGGCTATTGGCCTTTCCGAGGAGACGGATGCCGTCGTTGTGGTTCTGTCTGAAGAAACGGGCATTATTTCCATCGCTTGCAAGGGAGTATTGGAAAGGCCGTACGATCCGGATGGATTGCGAACACGGCTGACCGAACTTTTGCTCTAAGGGGGTGGAGCCGATGGAAAACTGGGAACGACTAAAAAACCTCGTGGTGTCCAACTGGCAACAGAAACTTCTTTCCCTAATCTTGGCCATTGCCCTTTGGGTCGTGCTCAAAGAGTCACTCGAACCTGGTACCCTGGATCAGATCCTCTCAAGCCTGGGCCTAATCCGATAGGGAAGAATGGAGCAAGACCCCCGTGTGGGTGCTAGCTTAGCTTTCTCAGGTTTTTGCTCGCTTGACAGAGGCTCCTTTTGGTAGAGGCCTCCGTACGAATTTCATGCCTTTTGTTATGCAAGCTTTGCCCCTTTTTGGAACCGACGGAATCCGAGGCGTTGCCAACCGCCCGCCGATGACGCCGGAGTTACTCTTGCGGCTAGGCCGGGTTCTTTCCCAACAGGTGGGCCAAGCTAAACGGCGAGCACGAATGTTAGTAGGACGCGACACCAGAATTTCCGGGCCCCTGTTGGAAGCCGCGTTCGTCGCAGGGGCTCTTTCGGCCGGAAGCGAAGTGATGCTGGCGGGGATCCTTCCCACACCGGCGATAGCTATGCTAACAAGAGAGCTTGGTTTTGATGCGGGGATCGTGGTAAGCGCCTCCCATAATCCCTATCCAGACAACGGGGTGAAGGTTTTTCTTGCCGACGGGTTTAAGGGCGATCGCGCGTTTGAGCAAACCATCGAATCGCTCCTCGAGCAATCGGATTCCGAGGAAGACCGTCCCGTAGGAAGTAGCGTTGGACGCGTCACGCTTCTCCCTCAAGCACAGGAACTCTATCTTTCCTTGCTCAAAAGGGTTTGGCCAAAAAACCGTAATCTCCGAGGGTTGCGCATCGTGGTTGATTGCGCCAACGGTGCGACCTACCAGACAACTCCAAGGCTTCTGGAGGAGCTGGGAGCCGAGGTCTACGCCTTCCACCGGGAACCCAACGGGGTAAACATCAACTTTCATTGTGGAAGCGAACATCCCCAGGGACTTTGCGAGGCAGTCCTAGCTTGTGAAGCCCATTTAGGAGTGGCTCACGATGGAGATGGGGATCGGCTCCTGCTCTGTGATGAGACCGGTAGCCTTCTCGATGGAGACGATGTGTTAGCCATTGTCGGCCGCTTTTATTTGGAAAAAGGGAAACTGGCCCAGAACACCCTCGTAGCAACCGTCATGAGTAATCTAGGTCTTGATGAGTGCCTAGCCCAGGCCGGAGGCAGAGTGGTCCGCACTCCGGTAGGAGATCAACATGTGGTCGCGGCTATGCGGAACGGTGGCTTTAACGTGGGAGGAGAATCCTCGGGTCATTTCATCTTTCTGGATTATGCCACCACGGGAGACGGGCTTCTTTCGAGTTTGCTGCTTCTCCAGATTATGCTTGAGACCGGGCAACCCCTCGGGCAACTGCGCCGGTGTCTTCATAAATACCCTCAAGTAGTACGGAATTTTCCGGTGTCTGCGAAACCGCCCCTTGAAGAGATCCCTGGGCTTTCCCAAGCCCTCGAGGGAGCACGTCGAGAGCTCGGTTCCGAGGGACGAGTGCTTCTTCGATACTCCGGCACTGAACCCAAGCTGCGGTTGCTGGTGGAAGCCAAGGACGAAATCAAGCTTCACAATGTAGAAAAGGCACTCACCCAGTTTCTTAGCTCGGCTCTGGGGCCACTTGGTCATTAGTCCGCTTGCCGGAAGGATCGAAATCTTTTCTCGACTTCCGCCCGTTACTGAACGCCCACCCGGGTCTTTTTTCGTGAACGAACGGTTTTTAGGCGATTATTGCCTCGGTCACACGTAGAAAGGCAACCCCTTCTGCTTCGCTATCGGGTCGTCCCCATGGTCCAATGCTGGCGGCAGGAAAGAAACGACGGCCGGTCTTGTCGATTTTTCCACCAGCTCGGTTACCTATCTTCCAGGACCTTTTGCTATGATGGTTTTACAATGTTCACTCGTGGCTAAAAATCCCGTAAGCCACTTATGCTCCCGCGAACTGACGATGACCTTTTTTGGCATTCCCGCCATCGGTCAGCTACACTGGAGGCATGTACGTCCAGGAGATTCGCACCTATCAAAGAGGCAAGGTGTACCGTTCGGTACTCGTCCGCCAATCCTACCGGGTCGGCAAACAAGTTAAGACAAAGATTTTGGCCAACTTGACACGGCTCCCCGGTGAGGTTCAGGAACTGATTCGAAGATCGCTTCGAGGGGAAAAGCTTCTGCCCCTGGGAGATCTCCGAATCCAGGAAGCGCGCGATTACGGGGGATTGGCTGTGCTTGAGGAGGTATGGAAACGCTGGGGGCTCGATCAAGTTCTTTCGGCCATGGGCTCGGAACGCAAGCAACGGCTTCTCAAAACCTTGGTCTTTGGAAGGATCCTTTTTCCCTCTTCGAGGCTTGCACTCGAAGAAGTCGCTAGCCAGACAGCACTGGCCCAAGTATGCGGGCTAGAACCAAAAGACTTGGAAAAAGAAGAGCTTGCCGCCGCCGTGGATGGGCTTACCGGTGTGTGGAGCCAGATTGAGCGGAAACTTTGCCAAGCTACCCCAACCCAGGAAACGAGTTTTTTCCTTTTTCGATGGTCAAGCTCCTCCCGTACGGGCGAGGAAGCTGGAAAAGCTACCGGCGGCACATTCAGCCATGATGATCCCTTAGGCCCACCCAAGACTCTTTTGGCGATTGCGACCAATGCGCAGGGAATCCCGATTCACATCGAGGTACTCCGAGCCCACCGAGGAGACAAGACAACGTTACACGGGCTACTGGTAACGCTACAGCGGAGATTTGGGATTGAGAAGACTACCTTTGTTTTCGATCGGGATAGGAACAACCGGTGGAAGCGCGAGGGATTCCCTAGCTATGTGACGCGGGCAAGCCGGGCCAAGCTCCAAAAGCTCTTGCACGAGCTTCAGCAAAAGCGGGCACTTTGGCTAGCGGACCGGAAACAAGCCCGGGAAATTTTCGACGGTGGGGTTCGTTACGTGCTTGCGTGGGCAGAATGGCAACAAGAACAGGATCGAAGGCGACGGTATAACGCGATTACCTCTATCGAGGAGGTCCTGCGCCAGGCTGCTCGGACCTTCCGGAAAAACGGAGAGAGTCTCGCAAGCGCAAGGAACCGGATCGCACGGGAACTCGGTTGTCTTCCAGTGAAGAAACACTTCCGGCTTGGAATCGATCGCCAGGGTCGTTTCTCGTGGAAGCTCGACCAGGAGCGGGTCCGGGAGGAAAAGACCATGGATGGCTGGTATCTTCTGGAGACCGATCTACCCCAAGCGCAGGCCTCTGCCGAAGAAGTCCTCACCCGCTATTACCGGCTGATTCACCTGCAGGCTCTCTTCTCCGAATTAGCTAACGATCCTCACGTGGATACCTCCGATCCCTCCCGGCCCGATCAAGTGCGCAATCAGATGCGGATCGCTTTTCTCGCCCTTCGGCTAACCGCGCGTCTTCAGGCCGAATGGATCTCTCTAGGGCTTAAGCAGGACGTGCTTCCGTTTCTTCGCTGTCTCCAAGCGATTCGCTTGATCCAGTTGACCTGCAAGGAAAAGCCTTTGGTCCACATCCTTTCTCCGATCCCGTCCGAATGGACGGAGCTTCTCGAGAAAGCTGGTCTCTTTGGGCCCTTTGCTCCATTTTTCCCCGAATGAGGGCTCCCGTCCCCGTCCTCCAGCAAAGCGTTAACCGGTCCCTTTCCTCTTCAGGGAGACCCTTTGATCTAGAAGGGAAGACTTGTCGACCGGGCACGGCCACCACTGCCGATCCCACGCCACCGGCCAAGGCAACCAGCACAACAACCAAGAAAAGGTTCGAAGATAGCTCCACAAGGGTAAAAGGCGGTAGAGACGCTTCGGTAAATGCGCTCGAACGGCTCGAAAGATGGAAAGAAACCACAATGACTCTCCAACGACAACGCAGAGCCATCCCATCCAGTTTTGGGGTTCGTGCCAGTTAAGAAAAAGCGCGACGGTCCAGCCTATCATGGGCAAAATAAGGATCTGGCCCGCAAATCCCGCGGGGGAGCACCACCGGACGGTTTTTTTCCAACGGAGATAACGGGCAAGGGCTTCTCGTAAGGTCAGGGAACGGGGAAAGGTCTCCAATACCACCGAACCCAAGGCACCTGGCTTAAGAGTTTGAGCAAGAACGAAGTCATCCGCAAGCGATTTCCCTAGCTTGTCCCATAGGGAAGCCCGTTCCCACTTTTTCCCCAAAAAAACCATTCCAGCTCCCAGACCAAACCACACCCGATCCATCCGGCCCAAAAGGCAAACGCCTGGAAAGAGCTCCACATTCACCCAGGCGGCTTCCCAAAAGTCCCGAGCGTTGTCGACTCCTCGGATCACGTACGGGTAGGTAACAAACCCCCTCCGGCATGCTTCGAAATCCTCCCGGACCACGTGCAAAAAATGCGAAGGCAAGCAAACATCCCCGTCCGTCCATACCCAAAGCTCGCCTTTGGCAAACTTGGCCAGCGACCTCTGCCAGAGAATTTTGGGGTTGCGATAAGGGAAAGGGTCCGGTTCAAAAAGAATCTGAAAAGACGCCCCGCATTCGGACGCCTCAAGCAATTGGATTGCGTCGGTCCAAAGACACGCGTCTTCCCTGGGGATCCCCAAAAGGAGCTGGCACCCTGAGTCAAGTTGCGAAAGAAGCGAAAAGAGGGCATCGCGGAGACGCTCGTACTCCTGGGGGGAGCGGATCTTAGGAATCGGCCGGAACAGGGATAAGGTCTTGCTACCCTTACGCTTCCGCGGGGGCCTCCGGGGGGCACCGGCGCGAGCACAATGAAGGGAAAGCCCCCACCATAAAGCGCTAATCGCCGTCCAACACCAAAGAAAAAGGCGCCACGCCACACCCGCTCTCCTCCCACTAGCCTCCTACTCAAACGACATATCCTTGGCTTGGTGAAGTGGCCATACCAAATTTGTAAAAACATGCTGGCCGGCGGTTCCGTCTTGCCCCAAGGACGCTCACTTTTTACGCCTCTGCTTGTCAAGGTGGCTGCAAATAGCCACCTTCTTTTCCGCGCCCTCACGGTCTGGAAATGAAACTCGATCGTTTTTCCCTCCGGATCCTTTTCTTTTTGCCTATTCTCTGGAACGTAAGCTTCGCCGTTGCAGGGGGTTTCGAATTCAGCAAAGACCGGTTCGGGTTTGCCAACGAGACGGTGTGGGACTACGAGGCGGGCCGGCCCACGCACAAGTCCCATACGAAGCATCGTCACAAACGATACTCGCGTCGCTGCTTTGTTCTTTGCCGTGCAGCTATCCAATTCTGGAAGTTTGCGCGCTTTGATCCTAAAGGACAGCCTCTTTCGGACTCTGAGCTTGCCCGGAGAATCCGCCAAGTCACCGAACGGGAGGCATGGCAAGATCCTCTCCCACCACACCAGCGTGTTCTCTTCCCTGGCGCTCGTTCCCTATGGGAGCTCAGTTCCCAGCGCCCGGAGGTTTTTCGAAGAAATCTCGGCCTAGGATGGCCGATCTACTTCCGTCCGGGGAATGCCGTTCTCCTTATTCCTCCCAGCCCCCGAGAGGAACATCGAGTCTACCAAAAGCTTTGGAGTTTTTCTCGAAAAGGCATCCCTTCTGTAGCGTGGCTAGCGAATTTTCCGTCGCTCAACATCAACCATGCGGTGGTCGTTTTCGCCTCGCGAAAAACCTCCCATCCCAACCAAACGGAATTTCTGGTTTACGATCCGAACTACACAGACCATCCGAAACGTCTCATTTATGACGCTCACACCCGGAGTTTTTCGTACCAACCCACGTTTTATTTCCCCGGGGGCAAGGTAGGTGTGCGTCTCCTTTATCAAAGGCCCTGGCAATGAGCGTAGAAAGCGCTTCTGTGGTGGTAACCGGGCTGGGGGCAGTAACTCCCTTGGGAAAGAATGCATCGTTGAGCTGGCGGAATCTTTTGGAGGGCCGGTGGGTGGTCGGCCCGGTCACGCTTTTTGATACGGAAGGATGTCACAGCCATGTGGCTTCGGAAGTCCATCCGCTGCCCGAACTAGAAATTTCTGCCAAAACATGCTCCCGTCTCCCTCGGGCCTCGCGCTTGGCCTTGCCGGCAGCCCACGAGGCGCTGGCGATGGCCGGTCTTTGGCCCCGGGACCTCGGTCGAGGTCTTCTCGAGCTTCCTCTTGTCTTGAGCACAACAGGAGGAGGCATGGCTTTTGGAGAAACCTTTTTGCGACTGAGTTACCAGCGGGGGAGGGTGCGGGGAAGATTGCCTCTGGTGGCTCGATATCAACCCCAGCAACAGGTACTCGACCTCCAGGAACATCTGGGGTTCCAGGGTCCATCCGTTGTGCTGGCCAACGCGTGTGCCAGCGGATCCAACGCGATTGGACACGCAGCAGACTGGATCCGGTCTAGGGAGGTTGACTGCGTTCTGGTCGGGGGTGTGGAAGCCTTAAGCGAGCTCATTTTTGTCGGTTTCGACTCCCTCCAGACGCTTTCACCCGACTTGTGTCGCCCGTTCGATCGGAACCGCAAGGGCTTGATTCTGGGGGAAGCCAGTGCATTTGTCGTTCTGGAATCCCAAGAGCATGCGTTGAGTCGAGGGATACGCCCCTTGTGTTATGTAAGTGGCTACGGGCATCTCACCGATCTTTATCATTTGACCCAACCCTCGCCGGACGGAAGCGCGCTCATTGGAGCTCTGGATCAGGCAGTCAAACAGGCAAAGCTTCCTCCGGAAGCTATTGGTTATGTGAACGCTCACGGGACCGGAACCCCTGCGAACGATCTCATGGAAGCTTGGGCCTACTACCGGTTCTTCGGGGAAGCATTTCACCAGCTCCGAGTGAGCTCGACCAAAGCAGCCATTGGGCACTCCCTGGGAGCCAGCGGGTGCGTGGAAGCCGTTTTTTCCATTTTAGCCCTAGTGACCCGCCAGCTTCCACCTCAAATCCTATGTGAGGACCCGATGGAACCCATGGGTCCCATTTTGGTTCGAAAATCCGAGACGCTGCGTCCGGGAGCTTCCGTCGCCAGCGTCAACCTCGGATTTGGTGGCTCCAACGCGGCTTTACTTTTTTCACCCTATGAACCGCAGTGAAATCCTTTCGGTGTACAACTGGGGAGCGGTTTCGCCTTCTGGTTGCGGGGTCCAAGAGCTTTGGAACCATCCCCCCCTAAAAGGACAAGAACCCGATGTGAGTTCCCCCACGCGATGGTACGAGGTTTTTGCTGTTAATCGGAAGTGGCCGCAATTGCTCCGATGGAAAGACCATCCTCGCCTGCGGCGTGCTAGCTCCCTTAGCTCCTTCATGGTAGAAGCCGCTTGCCAAGCCCTGGGTCCATCATTCGGCATGGACAGGGAAGGCTCCCTTGGAGTGATCGCTTGCTTTGGAACCGGAAGCGTTTCGCTCAGTCATAAGTTTTACGCAGGCTTTCTCGCAACAGGGAAACGGTTTGCGAGCCCTGCTCTCTTCCCGGAAACTGTCTATAATGCTTCGCTGAGCCATTTAGCCGCCGTCATCTCCTGCTCCGGACCTGCGTATGCCCTGGTCGGAGATCAGACCGCCTGGCTGGCCGCGTTGCGCGTAGCACGGATCTGGTTGAACCAGGGAGCCTGCCAGTGGGTTCTCGTCGTAGGTGCCGAGGAACTAGACCCGATTGCTATAGAGGCTTTTGTAGCCTGCGGGTGGCTTAAACGCAAGAGTCTTTTCCGCCCTTCCGAAGGAGCGGCGAGCTTGCTCCTAGGCCCACCAGGCCAAGAGGCACTCTGTCACCTAGGCCCCTGGTGGGGAGAATGGCCGTATCGAAATCGCTCGCAAGCCGCACAGGCGGCCCGGAAGCTTGCAGAGCTCATCCCTCCCAACGCTTGGGTGTACCGATCCGCCCAGAATAACTGGCTTGCAGCCATGGAGGCACAAGTTACGGGAGGACGCCCTGCTTGTGAAAGTCCATGGTATTTGGGGGAGGCCTTTACGGCCTCCGCCGGCTGGCATATCATTCTTGCGGGTCTTTTCGCACGACAAAAGGCTTGCCCGCTTTACCTGCCACTATGGGGTCTTAACTATGGGATCGGATTACTCAAAGTCCTTCCCCCCAACGAAAACCATTCCACCTCACCCCACGTGTGACCCGTGCTCCCGGGCTTAAGTTTTCCCCGGTGCGGGACGATGCCTTTGACATCGGATACAGTAAACAACCCGCGAGTGAAATCGCAGGCTTTAGGGCAGAACGCAAAGATGGCCCACCTTCCCCATGCTCCCAACATCAGGCGTCTTTACGACCGCCCTAGGGGAAGGGGCGGTCTCACCAATCCAGGCAATCTTTCGACTTGCGTTCACGTTGCCGTGCGCCCGGAGATGAGAGTAAAGACACTCGAAACGATCTCTCAAGCGTGTCCCCAGACCTCCCCAACACAGGCAGGTCGGGCGCATGGAGGCTCCGGGAT